>NZ_MJUY01000012.1:0-66654 GCF_002237635.1 Acetobacterium sp. MES1 | reverse complement strand
GGGGCAAGCAAAAGTGGCAAAGGCCATAGAGCCTGAACGAAGTGAAGGCCAGCGTCTTGAGGCGCCGGCCGGTAACAGAGGCTTATAGCCTCAGAGCAAACCACCCGTTAGACGGGTGGTGCTGATTAAGGCACCGATTGATAAAAAAGTGGGAGACAAAAATGAAATTATTTTCTGTGAACGATTAACAATCGCAAAGTTCGCTGTGGGTACTTCTAGTAGAATACATATCGGCTATCGCACCAAATAGGGCGTGCGTGCCGGGGCGTTCCAATATTCGAGGTACTGTTCATTCATGCGAGCAAAAAATAACTGAAAGCCTGCTTGTTCCTGAACCGTCAGAACTTCTTCAACCCAATTGGCCACAATCCGGATGCCCTTGGAGCTCAGATATTTGTGCACACATCTGAAAATAATCAACATTTCCATAACGGTGGTGGCTCCGGTTCCATTGACAATAACCATGATCTCTTCACCAGCACATAGGCTTAAATCGTCAATCAGTAAATCTGTCATCAGGATGGCTGTTTCATCGGCAGTTTTCATTTTGTGTCGACCACCGCCGCCTTCGCCATGCTGGCCCATCCCAATTTCCATTTCATCGGTACCGAGGATGGCAAAAGCTGAACCATTTTGGGGATGGGTCGCAGTTTTATTGGCTACCGCAATGGTTGCCATGTTATCGGCAAAATCCTGAGCAATAGCGGTAATCTCATGGAGTGATTTTCCCAGAGCAGCAGCAGCACCAACAATTTTATAAAGTGGGACACAGCCCACCAGCCCCCGGCGTCTGTCGGCATCACAACGTGGTGCATAGGCCACGTCTTCTCGGGTTACAACCATTGATACCTTCATACCGATTCTGTTTGCCTCTTCCATGGTACGGGTGCCAACCAGCATGTCGGCGGCATGATTTAACACAACTAAAAGAGTCCCCTTGCCCTTGTCTGCAAGTTGAAGCGCCTCGAGGACTGCCTTATGCCCTGGTGCTGCAAAAATATCGCCAACAACAGCAATGTCAATCATTCCTTCACCAACAAATCCCTCCAGTGCTGGCTCATTACCCGATCCTCCCAAGGCGACGATGGTAACCCGGTTAGCGGTTTTTAGTCCCTTGTTGATAACAAGGTTATTTGGTTTTACCTCAAGTAGAAAGGGATTGGCAAGAGCAAGGCCTTCTAGTAATTCGGAAGTGATATTTTCTGGTTTATTAATAAACTTTTTCAGATTCATGACAGAGGTTCCTTTATTAGAGTTTGAATGGTGGTGCCCCAAAACTGATCCTGGGTAAGTATCCAGAACTGGGATAAAATCAGCACGGTATTAGATTGATAAAATATTAGCAAATATTGTTGATTAAAACAATATCGATGTCATGAAAACTAAATCTAATGTCACCAAAATCAAAACTATGGTTTAAATGAACGTAAAAGATTGTAACCCGGACGGTTATAAGATATAATATATTAATTAATTAAGATAAGATTATGGATAGAAAAAGGTGAAAGAATGTTGAAAATTGCGATTTGCGAAGATGAGGAACAACATAAAAAAATTCTGGTAGATTTAATTGGACGGTATCCATTTGAAGCAGAGTATTGTTTGACCACATTTAAGCATGGCTATGAACTTGTTGAAGCCAATCGCACGGGCATAAAATTTGACATTATTTTTCTTGATATGCGGTTGGATAACGAGGATGGAATAGATGTTGCTAATGAAATCAGAAAAACCAATGCAACAGTGCGGATTATTATTACAACCTCATTAATTGAATATGCCATCCAAGGCTATTCGGTTAATGCCAGTGATTTTTTATTAAAGCCACTGCCGGAAGAAAAGGTGTTTCATGTTTTGGAGAAACTTGAGCATGATATCAGGTTGTCAAAGAATAATTATCATGAAATCGAAATAAATAATGAACGCGTATTTATAAAATGTGATGAGATTTTATATTTTGAGAGTCTCGGTCGAAAAATAAAAGTAGCAACCTTCGAGTCCGAATATGAATACTATTATACGATTTCAGCACTGGAAAAAGAATTGGATTCGTTGCGGTTTGTCTTGTGCCACCGATCTTATATTATTCATTTGAAAAATGTCAAGAGCATCAAAACAAAAACTGCAATTTTGAAAAATGGTACGATGATTCCGATTAGTCCCAAACGAAATCAGAAAGTATACGATGCTTTTACCCGGTACATGGCAGGATTAATCGAATGAAAGCTTCATTAATCATTCGGAATATGATGCTCTTTAGTATTCCGTTTATCAGTTTCATTATCGGTTTGAACCTCTACTTTATTGATGTTCATGCTGATAACCGGCATCTGCTGGGGATTGTTTCTCTAGGGGCCCTGGTCTACATCAACGTCGTTATTTTTGTGATCTTAAATGTTCTCGAGCATGAATCGGAAAAGATCAATCAATATAAAAATGCTAATGCCCAATTGGAACTGCAACAGAAGCACTACAAAGAAATGCTCGAAAAGAACCACGAAGTACGGGGATTGTGGCATGATATGAATAATCATCTGATTACGCTGGAGTATTTGATCAAAAACCATGCCAGTGATGAAATTGAAAATTATCTGCGGCAATTTCACGAACTGCTCCAAAATTCTGCAGATCTGAACCGATCAGGAAATCATGTGGTGGATGCACTGCTGAATTATAAGATTAAGGTTGCCGCCGATCATCAGATTAATTTTGTCCACTACATTGCCATTCCAGAAAAACTAAAGATTAACAGCATTGATTTATCCATCATTTTGGGAAATCTCCTCGATAATGCCATTGAGGGGTGTATGCGGGATTGCCGACGGAATCAGGAAAAAATCATTAAGTTTAATATGTATTATAAGCGGGAGAGCTTACTGATTGATATCGAAAACACGGTTGATGAAAAAACGATTCAAAAGTCAGGAAACAATATTGTAAGCAGCAAGCGGAATGACGCAGATCATTATGGATACGGGATTTCTAATGTTAAACAAGTCTTAAAAAGTTACCAAGGAAATATGGTTTATCAAATTCTTGATGACCGCTTTAAATGTACGATTCTGATTCCGTTGGATTAGTGTACTCTGATCACAACCATACAAGCAGTGAAAAATGGTCTTTGTAAAATTGACAAAAGCCAGTGGATGCGATATATTATACAGGCACTTAAAGCATTAGGTTGAGGTGGTTTGTTGAAAGAAAAAGAATTGTCCCGGTTAATCCATGTCGCTCAATTGTACTATGAGCAGAATAAAACCCAGTCGGAGATTGCCAACGAATTGGCGATATCCCGACCTGCGGTTAGCTATCTTCTGAATAAGGCCAGAAAAGCAGGTATTGTAAAAATTGATGTCTTATCCTACTATCGCACAATCAGAGGACTCGGTAACGAGTTGTGTGACCGTTTTAATCTCAAAAGTTGTCACGTGGTCTCACTCCCGGAGGATCTTTATCAGACCGGTGCTGAAGTTTTACTGGAATTCTTACCCAAAGCGAAGCTGTTGGGGCTGGGTTGGGGTTATAATACCAACAAAGTAATTTCTGCTTTACCCCAGCAAAAACGGGGGGGGATCAGCGTTGGAATAATCTGCCCATTAATCGGTGCAATAACAGCACCGCAACAGGGATACCATCCCGATGAACTGGTCAAAGAGCTTGCCGATAAAACCGGCTATCACGGGGAGTATCTTAATTGCCCGGCTATCTCTGCCACGGCAGAGGAACAACTGGAAGTGATGGAGTCGGAAGATTTTAAACAAGTTGAGGATTATTGGAGACGACTTACGACGGCGTTTATAACCCTGGGCAGCTATCCTTCCGTACCGGATCATGGGTCGGCGATGCGGTTTGGAAAAAAACTGATCGATGAAAAAGCGGTGGGCTGCCTGCTTTCATATTTTTTTAATCCCCAGGGGAAACAGATACGGAGTGATGAGGACTATTCGATCCAAATTCCGCTTGATCTGTTGGCCCGAGTACGCGATGTGATTGGATTTGTACCCCAGGAAGCCAACGTTTTTTCAGTAATCAGTGGTTTAAAAACTGGGTATATTAAGCATTTGGTGATCACTGAAGCGTTGGCAAGTGACGTAATCAAACAAATGGATGAACAAAAAAACGTCTAATACAAAAAACGCCGGAGCAATGTGATATGCTCTGGCGTTTTTTTAAAGAATGATATTTTGTTGATTATACTCGGTGAAAGAAAGCGCCTTACCAGCTGCCACCGCCGCCACCGCCGCCACCGCCGCCGGAGAAACCACCGCCGCCGGAGAAGCCGCCACTGCCAAATCCTCCGGATCCGGAGTTGGGCGGAACAATAATATCCGATGTGATTGTGTTCATGCTTCGCATTAAACTCGATACGAATAACACTGAAGTAAAATTGTTGCCGTAAGTGGTGCCATAATACCAGTTGGGCTGCTCAATGGCAATTGACTCAAAATTTTTGGCCCATTTGTCGGTTACCCCCAATACATAGGCGTAGGGCAAAATATTGAAAAAATACTGGGGGTTTTCATTGACCAGGGCCAGAATCCGGTCTTTTTCAGCTTTCTCAATAAAGTTTTTAAAGCCAAGTACCTGACCCAACCATAACCGACCCGTTTCTGTTCGCTGGGTAGCAATAATTTGAAAAAAGGCGGTGCCGAAGGTAGCTCCAAGTGCCAACAGTGCTGGCAGAAGTGAATTGTATTCCAAGAGAAAATTAACAACGAGTAACAGGAGCATCGCTACAAACAGGATTATAATTCCCAGGATCAGGCGTCCCACTGTTTTTTTTCGGGCTACACCCTTGCGATTGCGTAGGGCAGAGGTGATAATATTAGCGCCGACAATCGTGGGAGCAGCGGCAAAACAGGCGACAATCCCGATAAAAATCAGACCTTCAAAAAATGAGGTCAGCATGCCAAGTTTATAGGCGCCATTAATGACATAAGCTAAAAGCGGCAGCGTCATAAAAATACTGATGACCGCCAGACCGATTTTTGATGCTGGAGTAAAGATTTGATGATCAGGGAGATCAAAATAACTTTTAATCTGTTCTTTGGTGGCCACGATGGTGTCGTAAAAACTGGCTGGAACACTGACGGTCGAAAAACTGTCTTTTTGATCAAAAAGATTATTGAACAAGGTATGCTCAAAATCTTCAGCGTTTTCGGGAAGATTTTTAACCTTATGGAAGATGAACTTTTTTTTGTCAACCTGTTCAATGGTCATATAACCCTTATCGGCCCAATACATCAGTAGAGACATAACCTCTGGTTTATCCAGGGCACCATCGACAATAAAACCGATTTGGGAGGGGGTGAAATTCTGTGGCGGATAGAATTCTACGGTTTCCACCGGTTTTTTATCCCGTCCGGTGAAGAGCCAGATCAAGGCACCGCCAAGCAGGGACAGACCAAAAATAAGATACATAAAGGGGAGAAACTCATCGCCTGTAAAGGCACCGACAAAATATCCGTTTGGCAGATTGATTTTAAGGGTGACTCCTTGATAATTGGAAAGGGGCCGGTTTAGAGTGCCCTCAATGGTGTTTCCGCTGACGGTAAAATCAACGGCATCGGTGATGGTGCTGCCGTAGCCGCCGGAGATAAATTCTACCTGAGTTGGATCAAAGGGCTTTGGCATAATAATTTTGAAATGGGCGTTTTCAATGCTGGTATCCCAATTCTGGGGAATAATGTTAAAGTACACATCATCCATACTGTCAATTTTGTCATCGCCGGGATTCCAGACGTAGGAAATCGGATACGTTTGGGTGCCGCTGACATATTTGTCGCCATCCCCAATTTGAATCACGACATTGCCATTTTCTGTGGAGGTCTCATAATTGAAATTGTCCACAGTGACATCAGTTAACCGGGCATTGTAGGATGTTTCTACCGGCTGTCCGTTGATCTCCCGATAAAACGTCCCGCTATAAGGAATATAGCGATAGATGCCGTGGCGGGGCTCTGTAAAGGTGACCGTGATGTTTTCCTGAACCTGATAGGCATGGTTTTCTAAAACGTTCATGGTGACATCATACTGGTTGATATCAAAATATTCCTGGGCAAAGGTGCTTCCGGGAAAAAGAATTCCTAAAAGAAGAAATCCAAGAAGTGTAAGAATGATCGGTTTGCGTTGCTTTTTCACATGGTTTACCTCCCAAATATTTGTATAGACGGCACCGTAACAGCGCCGTCTATTTTTGTTGTATAAAATAGATATCCCGATGATTCAGAGCTAAATCAGTTAAATTTAACCTGAACGTTTTCCCGTTCGGAAGCAGACCCGACTTCAAAGAAGGGTTGTTTTTTGAATCCAAAGATACTGGCAACCAAATTACTGGGGAAGGATTCAACCTTGGTGTTCATGGTGCGGACAACGGCATTATAGTATTTTCGTGAGTTGGCAATTTCATCTTCCAGCATTTTTAACTGCTGCTGTAAATCCAGAAAATTGCTGTTTGCCTGCAGTTGGGGATAGGCTTCAGCAACTGCGAAAAGGCTTTTTAAGGAGCCGGATAACGCGTTTTCATTGGCAATTTTTTCATCAATGCTGGTTGAATTCATGGCGGCTGTTCGGGCTGCCGTGACCTTTGTGAAGGTTTCTGATTCATGGGTGGCATAACCTTTAACCGTTTCGACCAGGTTGGGAATCAGATCATATCTCTTTTTAAGATAAACATCCATGGTGGAAAAGGCTTCTTCCACCTGATTTTTAATACTGACAAAGCTATTTCGTGATAAAATAAGCCATAGACCGATGATCACAATAAGACCGAGAATAATTGGAATAGCAATCATTTTTTATAATCCTCCTTAAACAATTTTACTGGTATTATTATATCACGTCACCATACGGGCCACAATATAATTAAGGGATACTTTTGATTGGGGAGAAAGTCGTTAAATAGTATCCTTCTTTGACGATTTTATCCAGTTTAGAGTAATATTTTGCCTTGTTGGAAGGTAGCTTCTATATTATAATTAATACGAACAAAAATTCTGGATGAATTATAAAAAGTTGACAAGGAGAAACGATGAGTTATTCACATATACTATTCGATCTGGATGGAACCCTGATCGATTCGAAAGAAACAATCCGTTGTTCGTTTGAATATGCTCTGAAAAAAATGAAAGTTCCTAATCCGAAAGTCACAAATGTTGATGCATTGATTGGTCCACCGATGCTTAAGACGTTTCAGGATATTTATGGCTTTTCATTGGATGAGGCTAGAAAAGGCTACGAATTTTACTTGGAAGAATATGTAGGTAATGGCCAGATGTACCAGGCCAAGCTTTACCAGGGCGTTAAAGAGACCATTGCCACACTCTGCGAAAAAGGCTGTTTCCTGGCCGTAGCGACAACAAAAAACGAAACCAATGCACGGAAAATCGTTGAGCGTTTGAAGCTTGATATTTCAATTAATCGAGTTTATGGAACATACAATGATGGAACCCGTAGTAACAAGAAAGAAATCATTACGAATCTTTTAGACGACAATGGAGTCAAGGATTTAGCCGATGTAGTGATGGTTGGGGATCGTCACTTTGACATCATTGGTGCCAAAGAAGTAGGAATTGATTCAGTGGGGGTTACTTATGGTTGCGGCAGTGAAGATGAACTACGACAGGCTGGAGCCACCCACCTGGTTAGCAGTATTATCGAACTATTGGAGATAGTAAATATCTAGGAGGAAAACATGGAATCAAAAAATATTAATTTGGAACGGACAGCTTTGATAAAGGGTGATCTCAAATTCACCAATTTTGGCCAGATTATTAAGTCCACCCTGTTCAAAAAATTGGTCAGAACCTTCATTGATGAATTGACTGTAAAAAAGTCCTATCTGTTGCAAACACTGGAGCCTTTTAAAAATGGCAAGGGCGAGTTTAATGAAACGGCCTTCATTGATTTTGTTTATCTACTGAATATTAATTCGCTGGATGAGATTATCCAATCCGGATATTTTGATATCCAGTTTACCTATGAAGAATATTCCCAGCTGTTTCTGGGATTTCTGGAAGGGTTTTACAACTATTGGCGCAGTATTCAACGTTTTATGATTAAAACCGATGAATACAGTCCGGACGAAAATACCAAACGATCCAAGGCTTATTCCCTAGCCTCCAACAATGATGCCTTCAAAAAAATGGTGTTGGATCTTTATCGCAATATCCACTTCAACGTCACCGGGAAAAGCGTCAGCATTTACCGGCAGTTGCCCAGTGGTGCTCAGGTAGCTTTTCTAACCGACAAATTTGAGTTTGATCGGGGGGTTAAGAGCAAAAATGATTCACTGTACAAGGTACCCTACGTCTGGGAGGCAATTTTTGAACCACCAGTGATTTTTTATACGCAGTCCAGCAAGCGTGATGGGATTTTTCCGGTGAAGGATAAACGGATTTTACAAAAATTCTACCTGGATTGCGATGAATGGTTCGCCATTCCCGTAAAGGTCGGCCGTTTATTGTCGATTGTTTATGTTCAAAAAGAATTTTTAGCCCTGGGAGCAGGCTTATTTAATCTTTTTGAAATGGCTACTCCAGAAGAATTTACCAAACAAAAACCAGATGCGGTGGTATTTTTTGGATTGGACGGAGCGCTTTTTGAGGATGATGAAAAATTGGGCTTTGTTGCAAAAGAAGATGACGTCTATTATGGACTCTTGCCAGATACTGCAGAGATTGACTACTTTGGTTATATGAAAAAAATGATGCTGACCCTGCATAATGTTATTCAGATTGAAAAGAAGGCCATGCCGGTTCATGGCGCATTTGCCAAGATTCGGGTTGGTGGCCGGAAGTCAGCCAACATCATGCTGATTGGCGATAGCGGGGCCGGTAAATCGGAAACCCTGGAAGCCATCAATAAGCTTCCCAAAGAGCTGGCCTGTGACTTTGATATTTTGATCGATGATATGGGTTCCCTTCATTTTAATAAAGAAGGCGAGCTGATGGCCGTCGGCACCGAAATAGGCGCCTTTGTCCGACTCGATGACCTCCAGCCGGGCTACGCCTACAGTACCATGGACCGCAGTATCTTCATGAATCCCAACATTGTCAATGCCCGGGTCATTGTACCGCAGATGGCTTATGAGGAAATTTCCAGATCGACCCGGGTGGACTTTGTTTTTTACATAAATAACTATGAAGAAATCTCAGAGTCGGCCCCCGCCATCGAACTGTTTAATGATTTGGATCAGGCCTACGCTGTCTTTTCTGAGGGCAAGCGGATGGCCAAGGGTACCACCGGCGAGGTGGGGATTACGACGACCTACTTTGCCAATCCTTTTGGGGCGGTGCAGTTAAAAGACGAGCATGAAAAAATTGCCAAGAAAACATTTAGAAAAATGCAGGAAACGGGGGTGCAAATCGGGATGATCCGGACCCAGTTGGGCATTCCTGGCTATGAACAGAATGGTCCTTTCCAGGCTGCTCAGGCATTGATTCAGTTTATTGATAAAATAAATAAATCAGAATAATTTAGATGTTTCATTTCGGCAAAATCTGGTATATAATTAGAGTAAGTTTATAATCATTATAAGGGAGGAAAAAATGGGTAAATTACAAGGAACACAGACGTTAGTTAATTTAATGACATCTTTTGCAGGTGAATCTCAGGCAAGAATGCGTTATACGTATTTTGCATCCATCGCCAAAAAAGAAGGTTATGTTCAGATCAGTGAGATCTTCACAGAAACAGCCAACAATGAAAAGGAACATGGTGAGTTGTTCTACAAACACATTGCGGCCAATGAATACACATTGGGCAATGCAGTTGAAATTCCGGTGAGTGCTACTTTTCCGGTAGCTCTGGGGGATACCAAAAACAATTTATTGCATGCAGCTTCCGGTGAAAATGAAGAATGGAATGAACTTTATCCGAAATTTGCGGAAATCGCCAAACAGGAAGGCTTTGACGAAATAGCCGAAACTTGGCTCCAGGTTTGTGTCGCTGAAAAGGCCCATGAAACCCGTTATTTGAAACTGGCGGCGAACATTGAGTTAGGCCGTACTTTCAAACGGTTCAGTGATGTCAAATGGAAATGCGGCAACTGTGGTTATATTTATGAAGGTGCTGAAGCACCTGATGAATGTCCAGCCTGCAAACATGCCCAGGCCTATTTTGAATTGTTTGTCGAAACCTATTAAAAATATAAGTGTAAAAGTAAAAAGAAACGGGGTTTAATCCGTTTCTTTTTGCTTTCTATTAAGAGAGCTTTCGTTATTTTTCAAATGGGAAGTGGTATTGTTCAAGTCCCAATTCGGCTTTAATATCGAGAATGTCTTTAATCAGAGCTTCATTTACCGGGGTACCTTTGTCTTTGCGATCGAGCCAGGCTTCATACTCCTTTTCACCGGCGGTATAAATCCGTTCCTGACCGGGCATTTTTTCTGAGGCCCGCAGGTCTCTTAAAATGTCGCCGGTGATTTTTTTGAAGGATTCCGGTTCGGTAAAGTTCTCGATGTTAATAGCAATAAAGAAATGGCCCAGATGATAGGGTTGCGCCTTACCGTTGGCGTCGAAGCCGAGCAAGCCTTTTAAGAAGGAGCCACTTTGCAGAGCTGCCGAAAGGATTTCCACGAAGGTGGCATAACCATAACCCTTATAGCCACCGGTGTCTTCACCGATGCCGCCCAGCGGCGTCAGGGCAGCCTCACCTTTGACTAAATCAATCAGGATCTGTTTGGTATCGGTGCGGCTTCGCCCCTGACGGTCAATAACCCAGCCATCGGGGAGATCCTTGTTTTCGCGGTCATAAACTTCAATTTTACCTCGTTGGGAAACTGAGGTGGCGCAGTCCAGCACAAAAGGGAAGGGCTCATCACTGGGAACCCCGACGGTGATCGGGTTGGTGCCCAACATGTTTTCGACCCCAAAGGTCGGTGCAATCGATGGGCGGGCATTGGTGCCGGTCATCCCGATCATATTGTTTTCGATGGCCATCAGTGGGTAATAACCGGCAAAACCATAATGGGTGGAATTCCGGACCACAGTCATTCCCATGCCATAGACCTTGGCTTTATCAATCGCCATCTGCATGGCTTTTTTGGCAATCACATGGCCCATGCCATCGTGACCGTCAATGACCGCAGTGGTAAAGGTGTCTTTGACGACTTCAAATTCGGTCACCGGATTCTGGATGCCCTGTTTGATCCGGTCGTAGTAGATCGGTTTTAAACGGCCGATGCCGTGGGAATCAATCCCCCGTTTATCGGAAGTGATCAGGATGTCGGCACAGATCTTGGCGTCTTCTTCGGGCACACCGATCCCTTTTAAGGCGTCGGTCATGAATGCTTCCAGAATGTCAAAGGGGATGCGGTAGGTGGTTTCGTCTTTCATTAATAATTCTCCTTGTCTAATTCGCTATATATTTATTGGGTGATAACAATTTTGTCAACGTAAGATGAGGTGGCAGCGTGAAGCGCCCCGACGTAATCGCAGCGCAGGCTGATGATGTCGCCGACCTGATAGGTGTTTTTGGCATCGCTGACGTCAATCACCAGATGATCGGAACTGGAACCTTCGATGGTCAGTCCCGGCAAAAGGGGAAAGATATGGTCGGTATCGGTGTCCTGGCGACCCAGACCGCAGATGGCTCGACGACGGATTCCTTTATCCTCAAAGGTGGGGATTTCGCCGAAGGCATTGCGCCCGATTTCACCAACGGGATAGGTGGGTTTATCCTGCAACTCAAGGATCTCAACATCCAGAATAAAGGCATCCTGATGGAGATAATCATAGCAGTGATAATAGGCCGACTCCCGTCCAAACAGGATCACATCGCCCAGTCGCAGGTTGTTGATTTCCCCAGGAAGCGTTTCATTGTCGACCAGATAATAGGCGCTGGAATTCCCACCGGAAACAATCTCGCAGGGAAGCTGATAATTTTCTTCAATCCGGGCTTTAACCTTAAAAAAAGCCCCAAAGGTTTGGGGAGTGGGGATGGTGGCACCAACGCAGGTGGCATTGGTGGCAATACCACGGAGTTTGATATTTTTCATAGCAGCAATTTCTTTAATATCCTGATCCAGTTTCGCAAAAGCGGCTGCGATCAAGGCTTCAATTTCTGGTTTAGCGGGATTTCCGTCACCAATAAATAGACCTTCACGCAGATCCCCCAGGTCAAGCATGTAGAGGATGCCATGGATTTTGCCCTGAGCCTGGGCTGCCTGATTTAACAGCCGGATGGTTGTTATTTCGCTGTTTAAAGATAGTGTCGCATAGGCAACGGCATGATTAACCTCACTGGGCATCGGCACCCGGATCAGCCATTTTTCACAGGGTAATGGGGCCAAATTTTTAAGGTTTTTTATCCGGGAATCACCGATTGTGGTGGCGCCTCCATCCAGAAAAGCCTGGGCAATTTCCAGGTTGCCGCCGGTACATTTAGTGACAGCAGTGACAGCGACCCCTAATTTATTGGTGCGCTGGATAATGGCTTGCGTATTTTCAACTATTTTTTGCTTATTGATTTTAAGTAAGGGATACATAAATGCTCCTTTGCAGTTTTCTGGAGTTTAGTATATCATAAGCGAAAAAAAAGCACAAATGATTGACAGCTGTTCCGCCCTTATTTATAATGAGGGTTGAAGATCATTAGGAGACCGGAAAAAGTTCGTCCCTTTTCGGGGGAGCGGATTTTTTTTTCGCAGCGGCAGATAAAATAAAGGATTTTTTATCTTTTAAAGATGTTTAATAGGCTATTGAACAGGTCGTCAAAAATAATAAAAGCAAAAGCTTACTGTTGTTCTGATTTAAGCAGGGAGATACAGGCAGGCGAGTAAATGGAGGAAATATGTCAACATACGAGCATAAAAGAATAGAAGAGCGCTGGCAGAAGCATTGGGAAGAAAATGAAACCTTCCGGATGGAAGAAAACTCAGATAAGGAAAAGTTTTACGGACTGGTTGAATTTCCCTATCCCTCTGGCGTCGGGCTTCACGTCGGTCACGTACGTGCCTACACATCGCTGGAAGTGATTGCCCGAAAACGTCGGATGGAAGGCTTTAACGTCCTCTTTCCGATTGGCTGGGATGCCTTTGGCTTACCGACTGAAAACTATGCCATTCAAACCGGCCGTCATCCCCGGGAAGTGACTGATGAGAATATTGCAGTCTTTACCAATCAGTTAAAACGGATTGGCTATGCCTTTGACTGGGATAAAGAAATTGATACCACTGATCCCAGCTATTATAAATGGACGCAATGGATTTTTTTACAATTGTTTAAACATGGCCTGGCTTTTCGGGATCGAACCTATGTCAATTTCTGCAATGGTTGCAAGGTGGTACTGGCCAATGAAGATTTCCGTGACGGTAAATGCGATCGCTGTGGCAGTGAAGTGGTGCAATTGGAGAAAGACGTCTGGTTTTTAAAAATCAGAAACTATGCCGAAGAATTGCTAAAAGGTTTGGATGACGTCGATTATCTGCCACGGATTCGCCTCGAACAGGAAAATTGGATTGGTAAATCGGTGGGTGCTGAAGTTGACTTTACCATCGCCGGTTATGACAAAGCACTGCGGGTCTTTACCACCCGGCCAGACACCCTGTTTGGTGCCACCTTTATGGTTATTGCGCCCGAACATCCACTGATTAACGAGCTGTCCGAAGCGATTACCAATATGGATGAGCTGGTTGATTATCAGGAACAGGCTAAACGCAAAACTGAATTTGAACGGGTGCAGTTGGCCAAGGATAAAACTGGGGTGCGGATCCTGGGCATCCAGGCGATCAATCCGGTGACAAATACTGAGATCCCGATTTTTATTGCCGACTATGTCATGATGGGCTACGGTACCGGTGCGATCATGGCTGTGCCTGGCCATGATACAAGAGACTGGGATTTTGCCAGAAAATTTAAGCTGCCAATTATTGAAGTTATCAAAGGTGGCGATGTTACCGAAGCGGCATATACCAATACCGATTCGGGCGAAATGGTTAACTCCGGCTTTTTAAACGGCTTGGAAGTCAAAGAGGCGATCCAGAAAACCATCGACTTCCTGGAAAAGGAAAAATTGGGTAAACGCACCATCAATTATAAAATGAAGGACTGGGCTTTTAACCGACAACGTTATTGGGGTGAACCGATACCGATTGTCCACTGTCCCAAATGCGGAATGGTACCGGTGCCTGAAGATCAGCTGCCGTTGGAATTGCCGATGGTGGAAAGTTATACCCCCACTGATACCGGTAAGTCGCCACTGGCCAATATCCCCGAATGGTATCAAACCACTTGTCCCGAGTGTGGTGGCCCGGCCGAACGGGAAACCGATACCATGCCCCAGTGGGCCGGTTCCAGTTGGTATTTCCTGCGTTATTTTGATAACAAGAACGATGAAGCCTTTGCCTCCCCGGAAAAACTGAAATACTGGATGCCGGTGGACTGGTATAACGGCGGGATGGAACACGTTACCAGACATTTGCTTTACTCACGCTTCTGGCATCAGTTTTTGTTTGACATTGGCTGTGTACCGGTGCGGGAGCCCTATACCAAACGAACCGCTCAAGGGTTGATTCTTGGCAACGATGGTGAAAAAATGTCCAAATCCAAGGGCAACGTGGTCAACCCCAATGTTATCATTGAGGAGTTTGGGGCCGATACCCTGAGAACCTACATTATGTTTATCGGGGATTATGAAAAAGCGGCGCCCTGGTCCGATAATGGTGCAAAAGGCTGTCGCCGCTTTCTTGATCGGGTCTGGAAACTTCAGGAGATTGTGACTGATGAAGCGGGCTATGGTCAGGTGTTGGAAACAGCCATTCATAAAACCATTAAAAAAGTCAGCGATGATTATGAAGAAATGAAATACAATACCGCGATTGCGGCGTTGATGACCCTGCTTAATGAATTCAACCGGGAAGGTTCAATTACCCGCGACGCCTTTAAGACTTTTCTGCAATTGCTCTATCCGGTCGCGCCCCATATCACTTCGGAAATCTGGCAGATTATGGACTTCGGTGGAACTCTTGATGATGCCGTCTGGCCGCAATATGATGAAGCTAAAACGGTCGATGATGTCATTGAAATGGCAGTTCAGATCAATGGCAAGGTGCGGGGAACGATTACCATTCCAGTGGCTGCCGATAAAGACGAAGCCAAAGCGATTGCTCTGGCTCAGGAAAATATCCAGGCGTATACCCAGGGGAAAACGGTTGTCAAAGAGATTTACGTACCCGGAAAAATTTTCAACATCGTGGTAAAATAGCAACGATGAAAGTGATTCATCTCTATACCGATGGGGGTTGCCGGGGTAATGGCAAGGAAGGTGAGAATCTGGGCGCCATTGGCGGGGTGCTGATTTATCCCGAAAAGAATGTGACCAAAGAGTATAAGCGGGCCTATGAAAACACCACCAACAATCAGATGGAGTTGTTGGCGGTGATTGAAGGCCTGAAACTATTAAAGGAGTCCTGTGAGGTGCATATTTACAGCGATTCAGCCTATGTTGTCAATGCCTATCTGCAGAACTGGATTGGCAGCTGGAAGGCTAAGAACTGGACCCGGGGTAAAGCCGGGGCGTTAAAAAACCGGGAAATCTGGATCGAACTGGATCAGTTGGTCAACCGCCACAAGGTCATTTTTCACAAAGTTAAAGGCCATGCTGACAATCCCTACAACAACCGGGCTGATTTGCTGGTAAATCAGGCCATGGATGAGTACCGACTGACGGAATAATGCTAATAATTTAGTTAAAAATAAAGGACTTAAACCAAATCTGGCTTAAGTCCTTTTATTTATGTGATTTTAAGCGTTTATTAAAAAGCCATGAGCAGGCCTTTATCGTTGGAATAGTAGGTGGTTAAGCCGTGCATCGGAAAGATGTAAATTTCTTTGAGATCAAAGCGTTTTTCCAGCAGATCCTTGAGAATTTCAGCCTGACTGAGATTATTGCAATGGGTAATGACCACCGGAAACTGGGGTTGGGTCTTGATTTTTTCTTCAACCATGCTGGCAAGACTGGACAGGGCTTTTTTGATGCCCCGGGCCTTAGTGACCAGCTGAATTTCGCCTTTATCATCAGATCTGAAAATGGGCATGATTGAGAGTGCTGAAGCGACTGCGCCAGCCACTCGATTCATCCGGCCGCTCTTAACCAGATTAGAAAGATCCTGGAGTAAAAACCGTAGATTCAGAGTCTCCAGATAAAGGGATAATTTTTCACTGATGGTGTCAAAATCCATATCGCCGGTTTTGATCAGATCCCGGAGTTTCATCACCATTAAAATCATCACCGGGGAGGTGGCGTGGGTATCGAAGAGGCTGATTTTTAGGGAATCATCTTCTTCAAGAACCATATTTTTAGCAACCCGGGCACTGTTGTAGGTGCCGCTTAATCCAGAAGTCATGGTAATCACATAACTTTCCTTATTTTTTCGCAGTTCTGCCGCAAAATCCTCGGGGGAGGGGCATGACGAGGAGGTCGCTGTTTTTTCAGCTTTCATTGCGGCAATCAGTTCTTTGGGATTGAGGGTTTCATCATCGATAAATTCGTGATTGCCAACGATTATTTTTAAAGGAACCAGCGAAAAATCAATCCCGTCCTTTTCCAGAAAATCTTTAGGTAAATCACATGAGCTATCACTGATTATTCGTGGTTTCACATTTAATTCCTCTTTTCAATCATTTATCTTTAGAGATTTATCTTTACGATGCTGATCAGCAGAGCAGCTAAAGTTCACATTCACCTGTCAGTAAACAAGCCAATGGTAAACGAATATGCTTAAAAAGAGCTTTCGTTAGTTTAAATGGATTCTGTCAGATATGGAACGCCATCTGCTAGTGTTAACTGAGTTAGAACGTCCTGGGTGATCAGGTTGGCTGCATGACCATAATAAATTTTGCTCAGACTGTTTTTTATTGAAAAACGTTTAATTTCGTTTTCCTTGAGTGCATCAATGGCAAGGATCAGTTCATTAAAATTATTGGCAACAACTGCGGCCCCCTGTCGTTTAAACCAACAGGCATTTTCGCCTTCCTGACCAGGGGTGGGATTATAAAGAATAACCGGAATTTTTTTGGCTACCACCTCACTCAGGGTGATGCCGCCAGGTTTGGTGACCATCAGATCACCAACAGTATAAAATTCATGGATATCCGGAACAAAACCGAAGATTCGGGTATTTTGCAGGTTTTCCATTTCAAGTTCCCGTTGGAGATGTTGATTTTTGCCGCAGATGACAATGGTCTGGAGATTATTCATCCGATCAGTCCGTTGACAAATTTCCTTGATGTTTTTCAGTACCCCATAGGTTCCAGCAAAAATGATCAGGATTTTTTTATGGGGATCGAGATTATATTTTTTTAGAATGGCCTGACGGTTTTCCCTGGCATAGAAAGCGTCCCGGATGGGAATCCCGGTTTTTAAGATTCTTTCCCGAGGAATGCTCTCGCCGATCAGCGTCTCTTCAACGTTTTCGCAGGCGACATAATAACGATCGGTTTCCTGATGAATCCAGGGTTTAGGAATACAAAAATCAGTGACAACGGTAAAAAGCTTGATATGGGGGTAATTATCTTTTTTTAGAATGGCTGAGATGGTATAGCCATAAGTATTGATAATACAGTCCGGTTTAAATGCGTCAACCATTTTTAATAAGGCTTTGCTGGTAAAATTCCAGAGGTTGTACATCAGTTTATTATGGGCATATTCTTCGACATCGTAATAAACCCGTTCGTAAAAGCTGCTACCAATCGAATAGGAAAGCAGATAGGATTTTTCAATCATCCGGTTGAGCGTGGGATTGGTTTTATCGAACAGATCCTCCACCGAGACAAGATGACCCCGGGCTTCAAAGCTTTCTTTAAGGGTTTGGGCTACCATTTTATGGCCCGACCCGTGGGAGCAGGTTAAGATTAATATTCGTTTAGGTTCTAACATGGTAATCCGTCCTTTCATGAGATTTTTGGCGAAAACCTCCAAATAACGTATACCATTAGTTTAGTCAGAAAGGATTAGATTTCCATTAGAAAACTAGTCATCGACCTCGATCCCTAAAATGCAGATATCATCGGATGGAGGCTGACCCTGTTTGAATTCGGCACAGGCATCAATGATGTGGCTGCCCAGGAGGTTGATCGGCAGATCTGGGTTCTGTTTGATAACTGAGATGATCCGGTCCATCGAGAACTCTTCACGCTGGGGATTTTTGGCATCGACGAGACCGTCGGTAAAGAGCAGCAGTTTATCGTTTCGGGAAAAATTGATGCGCATATCAAAATAGTGCATGGTTTTCATAAATTGCTGCAATCCCAGCATCGGCAGGTTGGGTTTAAGCAGCTCGATCTTGTGATTGGCTTTTAAAAGCACTGCATCGGGGTGTCCAGCGTTGGCAAAATATAAAACATCTTCACTGGGATCCAAGACCAGAGCGATGGCGGTAAAGAAGGTGTTGTCCATTTGCTGGCTGATATCGGACTCAATCTGCTTTAACACCAGGCTGGGAGACTGGTTGATGTGACTGTCTTTCATGGTATAGGAATAGCTCAGTTTGATCATGCTGGTAATCATTGCCGCATCGATACCGTGACCGGTGGCATCAGCGATTAAAAGACTGATCTTGCCATTATCCATAAAATGAAAATCATAGAAATCCCCGCCGACTTTGCGAAAGGGTTTTAAATAACTGTAAAAATGATAGTGATTGGATACAAAAGAGCCAGGGGACGGAATAATCTTCTTTTGTAGGTTTTGCGCAAATTGTAATTGCTTATCAAAAAGTGACACAAGCGATTCATAGTGATCTGAGGTATTCAAACGGTGACCTCCGTAAGGTTCAATTTTTTTTTATTATAGCATATTATTTTGAAATGTTATGCTGATTTCTTTAAAAATGATTGAAATTATTGATACTTACCCTTATAATGAAGTTATCAATATGAAATGAGGTGTCTAAAATGATTGAATTTGTATACGGTTCAAAAGGAAGCGGCAAAACAAAAAAAATGATTGACATGGCAAACACTGCGCTGGAGACCTGCGAAGGGGATATCATTTTTCTTAATGACAGAGACAAATATCGAGTAAAAGTAGATACTAAAATCAGATTCACAAACCTGGAGGAGTTTGGCATCGTTGGAACAGATCAGCTTTTTGGCTTCATTAGCGGGGTTATTGCAGAGAATTATGATGTGAAAATTGTTTTTATTGATAATACCTTACGGCTGATTAATTATCAGTCATCAGAGGACATTTGTAAAATCGTCCAAAAAATTCAACAGCTTACAGAAAAACATGATATAAAATTCGTTCTCAGCTTAAGCTGTGAAAAAGAAGAATTGCCAGAATGTGTCACTAAATTAATATAAACATTTCAGACGAACCTGATTAGCAATAAAACGGTTCGTCTGTTTAATCTTATTGAGGAAATAAATAAAACCCATGACAGACTATCGATATAACATCTATTCGATTTGGCTCAAAGAACGCTATGGCGAAAAAGTATATAAGATTCCAATCAATATCCCGGTGACCTGCCCCAACCGCGACGGTACCCGGGGGAGCGGTGGCTGTGTCTATTGCGGTGCCAAGGGTGGAGGCAACGAAACCTTGTCGGATCAGTTGTCCGTCAGCGAACAGCTGGAAAAAAATATTGCCTATATTGGCAAACGCTATCACGCAAAAAAGTTTATAGCCTATTTTCAGAGCTTTTCAAACACCTATTGTGAATTTTCAGACTTTAAGAAATGGATTCTGGCAGCGCTTCGCCCGGATGTAGTGGAGATTTCGGTTTCAACCCGGCCGGATTGTATCACCGACGAGCAGCTTTATTTTCTGGAAACAGTTAAAGCCGAACAGGGCGTTGAGGTAACAATTGAGTTGGGATTGCAGAGCGCTAACGAAGAAACCCTGAAAATCATTAAGCGGGGGCATACCCTGGCTGACTACGAACAGGCCATCGATCGGATTAAAGCAGCCGGTCTGTTAACCTGCACCCATATGATTCTGGATTTACCCTGGGATAGCGAAGCTGATGTGATCAGCGGTGCGAAGCTTTTATCCCGCAAAAAAACTGATTTTGTTAAGTGTCATAGTTTATACATCGAAAAAGACACGCTATTGGAACAGTGGTATCAAGACAGAAAGCTGACACTTCTCCCGAAGGATGACTATATCACCCGGGGAATTTTATTTTTGGAGTATCTTGACCCCAAAATTGTGGTACAGCGGCTAATTGGCCGGGTGCCCAAAGAGGACTCTGTTATTACCAACTGGAATACCAGCTGGTGGAAAATTAAAGATGAGCTTGACGCTCGCATGGAGCAGGAAAATAATTACCAGGGACGAAAATTCTCTGGGAAAAATAAAAAGAGGTAAAGTCCTTGGGAACAAAATATTGGCAAGAATTTCTCATCCCTTATCATCAGGCAGTGGATGAGATCGTATTAAAATTCACAAGTTTAAAAGAGCAGTATGAGAAAATTGGTGAATACTCCCCGATTGAATCGGTTTATGGCCGGGTTAAGAGCGTGGCCAGTATTCTGGAAAAAATTAATAAGTATGGCGTTGATATTGAAGCCCTGGAGGAAACCATTCAGGACATTGCCGGTATTCGTATTATGTGCCAGTTTGAAGAAGACATTTACGAGGTCGTTGAGTTGATTCGCAAACGGACAAACTGCGATATGGATGTTGTCAAGGTTAAGGATTATCTGAACGAAGCCAAGCCAAGCGGCTATAAAAGCTATCATCTGATTATCCGTTACCCGGTTTTTTGTGTGTCCGGTAAGCAGTCCATCCTCGTGGAAATTCAGATTCGTACCCTGGCCATGAACTTCTGGTCGATCATCGAGCATTCCTTAAACTATAAATATAAAGAAAACATCCCGGAAGCCATTAAAATGCGGCTAATCAATGCGGCCAATGCCGTCAACGAAGTGGATCGGGAAATGTCATCGATCCGTGAGGAGATCCAAAGTGCCCAGCGGCTGTTTGGTATTAAATCCAGTCTGGTTACCAGCATACTCGATAATATTGGCCATTTATACAAACTCAATCATGGTGATAAGGCCTCCCACTACGAAAAAATATTTGATGACCTGTTTGCTCAGGAGGACATTATCCAGTTGATCTTACTGCGAAAAGAACTGGAGTCGGAAGTCAATAAGATTGAGGCAGAGGTTTAAGAATCAAAAAACATGCTTGTTAAAAAAGAACAGTATGTTATAATAACACATTGTAAAACATATATAAACGAGGAGGTTGTCGATGTCTGGACATTCAAAATGGTCGACTATTAAACACAAAAAAGGAAAAGCAGACGCGAAACGCGGTCAAATCTTTACCAAGTTAGCAAAATATATTGCGGTGGCATCCCGGGAGGGTGGCAGCGATCCGGATATGAATGCAAAATTAAAAGAAGCCATCGCCAAAGCGAAGGCTGCCAATATGCCCAATGACAACATTGACCGGGCGATCAAAAAAGGTGCCGGTGAATTGCAGGGTAGTGTCTATGAAGAAATTACCTATGAAGGTTACGGACCGGGTGGCGTTGCGGTGATTGTTGAGACCCTAACGGACAACAAAAACCGGACTGCTGGCGATGTTCGTCATGCCTTTGATAAAAATGGCGGAAATCTCGGTACCAGTGGTTGTGTGGGTTTTCTGTTTACTAAAAAAGGCCAGATCATGATCGAAAAAGCTGATGGTCTGGATGAAGAGGCACTGATGATGCTGGCTCTTGATGCCGGTGCCGAAGATATTGAAACTGCTGAAGAAGGTTATGAAATCAGCACCGAGCCGGTGGATTTTGGCCAGGTTTGTGATGCCCTGAAACAGGAAGGCTACGAATTGGCTTCGGCTGAAATTGCCATGATCCCATCCACCGAAGTCGAACTGACCGATGCCACTGAAATTAAAAAAATGTTAAAAATGATCGATATGTTTGATGATAATGAAGATGTTCAGGCAGTTTGGCATAACTGGACAGGTGAGGAAGATGAATAAAAATACCCCGTTCAAACGATTTAAAGATGTTTTTCTTTATATCGTGATGACCATATTTTTGATTTTTTTGACTTCATCCTTTGTGATTGAGGACGTCTATTCGGCTGCGGATCAGTTGACCATGACCGAAAAGGGGATTTCTGATGTTTATTCCATTGCCGTGGGGATGGAACCCGAAATGCTGACCATCAATAATGGTGAAGCGGAGAGCGAAGATAAGACAACAGAAATTAAAACCGACGATGGTACTACCATCGTTATAACCGAATACACGTTGGGTGATAAAAATGAAGAGATTCTTGAATATCAACAGATCTTATATTCACTGGGTTTTCTGATCAGTCAACCCTCCAGTGAGCTGACAGAAGAGGTGCAGACGGCGATTAAAACCTATCAGGCGATGAAGGGTCTGGAGCAAACCGGGAAGCTGGATCGCTCCACCATTATCTCTTTGGTTGCCGAAGACGTTAAATTTGAAAAAGGCGACAGCGGAAAAGTGCTGCAAACCTATCAGCAGATTTTAGTGGCCCAGAAATATCTGGCCGCCGAGTCGGCCACGGGAACCTTTGATGACGCCACTGAGACGGCGGTGAAGGCTTTCCAAAAAGCCAATGGGCTCACCGAAACCGGAAAAATTGATGCTAAAACCATCAAAGCACTGGATGCATTAAGATAAAATTAAATAGGATTATCATAAAGCCGTCAGAATTGGCGGCTTTATTCGTTTGATGGTTTACAAAAACCGTCTATTTGATATAATGACAATACACATAGGATTATTTTTCATGGATGGGAAAAGAGGAAAGAAATGAAAGTTGTCACACCAAAAGAAATGGCGGTTATGGATCGCCATGCCGTAGCTGCCGGGACACCCAGCATTGAATTGATGGAACGGGCGGGGCATGCTTGCGCCGAAGTTATCAAGGTAGATCTTGATGAAAAGGCTCAGATTATCATTTTGTGCGGACCAGGCAACAACGGTGGTGATGGACTGGTCATCGGCCGGTCATTGATTGAGGATGGTTTTACCGTCCATTTATTCTTGACTGCAGATCGGGAAAAATTGTCGGAAGACAGTCAGATCAGTCTTAAGCGGCTGGAAGATAAAAATATTCCCATCCGCACCCTGCAGGATGACGCTGATTTGGAAGATCTGAGTCTGATTATGAAACGGGCTACCCATGTGGTTGATGCCATCTTTGGTACTGGCCTGGTGGATAAAGAAATTCCGGCCAGTTACAATCGCATCTTTGATCTGGTTAATGATTTTGATCGGGAGAAAATTGCCATTGATATTCCGTCTGGCCTCAGGGGCGATATTGGTTTGACCATTGGAAATGGGATTTTTGCCGATAAGACCATTGTGATCCAGAATTATAAAACCGGTTGTCTGTTAAATGATGGACCTGATTATACGGGTGATACCATTCTGATTGATATCGGGATTGATGAAAACAGCATTCCCAATGAAAAATACTATACTCAGGAAAGTGATCTTAAATTTCCGCAGAAACGAAAAAAGAATACCCATAAATACGATTACGGCTCAGTGGTTGTGATTGCCGGTTCCAAGGGGATGAGCGGGGCTGGAATCCTCTCAATCGAAGGGGCCCTGAAAAGCGGTGGCGGTCTGGTGACTTGCTATGTGCCCCAGGATATTTATATTCCGGTGGTGGCCCGGGCCCCGGCTGAAGCTTTGATTAAGACCTATGACTGTAATATTACCTCGGACGACATCAAGCATGACCGCAAAAAGGTAATTTTAATTGGACCGGGGATTGGCCGGGCCAAGAATTATAGCTTTATTCTGGAGCATTTACTGGAAGGCAGTCTGCCGGTGGTGATTGATGCCGATGGGATTCATCATCTGGCCGTGGTGGTGGATTCTTTAAAAGAATCAAAAACTCCGGTGGTTATTACCCCTCATTTTGCTGAGTTTTCCAAGCTTATTGACGTGCCTCGGGAAGACATCTTAAAAGATCCTATTGGGTACGGTCAGAAATTTGCGATGGAATATCAGGTCGTGGTGGTATTAAAAGGATATCGGACGATGATCTTTGGAACCAATGGCGAAATCTGGTTTAATTCCACAGGAAATCCGGGAATGGCCACGGGTGGCAGTGGCGATGTTCTGGCCGGGATGATTGCCGGAATTGCCGGACAAAACGTCAATCTTTTTGAAGCTGCCCGGGCTGGCGTTTTTTATCACGGCAAGGCTGGGGACTATTATGCCGAGCATTTTGGCCAGAGTACCCTAACCGCACATAGCATTATTGAATCCTTAAAATATGTTTTAAAGTAAGTTGTTCAAAATCCCGGAATTACCGGGATTTTTTCTCTTTGTTTGGTGATTTGAAGATTTTGGGTTATAATAATCAGATGAAGTTAATGGCTAAATTTACCAGTTTTTTAAAAACGTGGCCAGGAATTTAGTGGTATCGGATAATTACATTTGGGATAACAGGAGTAAATTATCTGGGAAGGAATAGCGTTGTGACGAATATATTAGTAAGAAAGCTGATCAAAAATTATGAGAATACCGGAAATTCCCGGGTGCGGGAAAACTACGGAAAATTGGCCAGTATCATGGGGATTGCTTCAAATCTGTTGCTATTTTTCATTAAAATAACTATCGGACTGGTTTTTAACAGCATTTCGATCACCGCCGATGCGGTCAACAATCTGTCCGACTCCGGCTCATCACTGGTGACCCTGCTGGGTTTTAAACTGTCCGGCAAACCGGCCGATGCCGACCATCCCTTTGGTCATCAGCGGATGGAATATATTTCCGGATTGGTGGTTTCCTTTATTATTCTTTTTTTAGGGTTACAGCTGATTGAGAGTTCGTTTGATAAAATTCTCCATCCGGAATTGCCCCAGTTTAGCATGATTACGGTGGTGGTTTTGATCATTGCGATTTTGATTAAGCTGTGGCAATGCCTGTTTTATCGAAAAATCGGGAAAACCATCAACTCGCTGACGCTGATGGCGACTGCCATTGACAGCCGCAACGATATTCTGGCAACCTCGGCCGTATTGGTGGCAACCATCATTACCTATTTGACCGGCTTTGACCTCGATGGTTATATGGGGGTGGTGGTGGCCATTTTCATTATCATCAGTGGCATCAATCTGGTTCGTGAAACCATCAGCCCGCTTCTGGGCACAGCGCCGTCGAATGAACTGGTCGATCAGATTTATGAAAAAATCCGTAGTTACGAACACATCATTGGTCTTCATGATCTGATGATTCATAGCTATGGGGAAACCCAAACCTATGCCTCAGTTCACTGTGAGGTACCGGCGGAACTCGACTGCTTGATCAGCCACAGTGTCATCGATCAGATTGAACGGGATTTTCTTAAAGATCTGAACATTCATCTGATTATTCATCTTGATCCGGTTATAACTAACGATGAAAAAACGACGGCGCTGAAAGAACAGGTGGAACAGACCATTGCCGGACTTTCACCCGAGATTCACATCCACGATTTTCGAGTGGTGTGGGGGTATAACCATTCCAACCTGATTTTTGATGTGGTGGTTCCCTACGATGCACCGTGGAGTGATGAGGAGCTGAGCATGATGATTGCCAATGAAATATACAAAATAAACCCGACCTATCACGCCGTGATTACGGTTGATTATAATCACTATGTCCCCAATCAGGACGAGTTTTGTGTTTAAATCGGTAGCCGGGCAAGCAAGTCCCGATTAATTTATTCAGATAGGTAATTGAGAAATAAAAAGCACTGAACAATGGTTGCTTTGGGTGCAGTTTCCACAAACAATTTTGTAACGTGTAGGCGAACAGTTCAGAGAACTGTCCGCCGTACAGTGTAAAAATTGTTTCGTGCGAAACTGGGCGCAAAGCTCACGGCAGTTTCGCAATTGCCTAATTTATTCAGATCTTAGGAGAAACAAAATAGCATGAGCAAGAAAAAACCTGCACAACGAATCTTAAACAATGCGTCCCGCAGTTTTCGTATTTTTACCTTCGGATGTCAGATGAATGAAAATGACTCCGAAAAAATTTCGGGAATGTTAAAAGCCCTGGGCTACGTCGAAGAAATGGATGTCAACAAGGCCGGTCTGGTCATTCTTAACACCTGCTCGGTTCGGGAAAACGCCGACGAGCGGGTCTTTGGCAATATTGGCGCCTATAAGACGGTTAAGAAAAATAATCCTGATTTAATTCTGGCGGTCTGCGGCTGCATGATGCAGCAGCCCGAAATCGTCAATCAGATTGTCACCAAATATCCCCAGGTTGATCTGGTTTTTGGGACCCATAATTTTCATCAGTTGCCGCAGATGCTTAACAACTACATGGTCAATGGCAAGCGGCTGGTGGAGGTCTGGGAAGATTCCGATACGATCATTGAAGATCTGCCGGTGGACCGCAAATATCCCTTTAAGGGCTTTGTGACCATTATGAATGGCTGCAACAATTTCTGCACCTACTGCATTGTGCCCTATACCCGGGGCCGGGAAGTCAGCCGCCAGCCGGAGCGTATTTTTTCCGAGGTCGCCGCCTTGGTGGCCGATGGTTGTGTGGAGGTGACACTGCTGGGCCAAAACGTCAATTCTTACGGCAATGATCTGGGGGACGAGGTAAATTTTGCCAATTTATTGCGACAGCTTAATACCATTGAAAAACTCAAACGGATCCGGTTTATGACCTCCCACCCAAAAGATCTCACCGATGCGGTGATTGATGCCATCGCCGAGTGTGACAAGGTTTGTAATTATATCCATCTGCCGATCCAATCCGGCAGCAGCCGGGTCTTAAAAGCGATGAACCGCAAATATACCCAGGATGATATTCTCAATCGGGTTGACACGATCCGCAAAAAAATTCCCGGGGTGGCCATCACCACCGATCTGATTGTCGGCTTTCCTGGGGAAACGGAAGAAGATTTTTTAGAGACCCTCAAAGTGATTGAGTTGTGTCACTTTGACTCAGCCTTTACCTTTTTATATTCGATCCGCACTGGCACTCCGGCAGCAACCATGGCCGATCAGATTCCCGACTCGGTTAAGCATGAACGGATCAACCGCTGCCTGGAAGTGCTCCATCGGATCAGCCACGACATCAATCAGACTTATCAAAATCAGGTGGTGGAAGTGCTGGTGGAAGAAACCAGCCGCAACAACCCCGAACGGCTGACTGGCCGGACCCGAACCGGGAAGGTGGTCAATTTTCCCGGTGAACCCGGCGATATTGGCAAACAGCTGATGGTTAAGATTACCCAGGCCAAAACCTTTAGTCTGGATGGTGAAAAAATTCCACAGGAGGACACCGATGGCGCAGCTCACTCCAATGATGACCCAATACCTGCAAATTCATGAGGAGGTACCGGATGCCCTGCTTTTCTTTCGGCTTGGTGACTTCTATGAGATGTTTTTCGATGATGCCCTGACTGCTTCCCGGGAGCTGGAAATTGCCCTGACTGGCCGGGATTGCGGGCTGGAAGAACGGGCGCCGATGTGTGGGGTGCCCCATCATGCGGCCCAGAACTATATTACCCGGCTGGTCGAAAAAGGTTATAAGGTAGCCATCTGCGAACAGGTTGAAGACCCCAAAGAAGCCAAGGGGATTGTCCGTCGGGAAATTATTCGGGTGATTTCGCCGGGTACCATCTCTGAAGGAAAATTGCTGGAATCCAAGAAAAACAATTATCTGATGGCCCTGTTTCTGGAAAACAATAGCCTCGGGATAGCCAGTCTGGATGTTTCAACCGGGGATTTTTACGTCACCCAGATCGAAGCCAGAAGTCGCGATCAGTGGCTGTCCCAGCTGTCCGATGAAATCGGGCGGTTATTACCGGCTGAGGTGATTCTTAATGGGGCACTGTTTAAAGACGGTCAGGCATTGACCCTGATCGAAAACCGTTTTGGAATACTGGCCAGTCTTTATCCGGAAAAATACTTCTCGGTCAAAAACGGCAGCCAGCGGATTACTGAACAGTTTCAGGTTTTTGCTCTGGGGGCGCTTGATCTGGAGCGCCGGGATCATGCCATTGCTGCCGCCGGGGCACTGCTACTTTATCTCGATGAAACTCAGAAACGGGCCCTGACCCATATTAAAACGATCCGCTATTATAACAGTAGGGACTATATGGTGCTGGATTTGTCGACCCGGCGCAATCTGGAGCTGACCCAGACCCTTAGAACCTTGGAAAAAAAAGGCAGTCTGCTTGGGGTTCTGGATAAGACTGTTACCGCCATGGGCGGACGCACCCTGCGCCGCTGGGTCGAGGCGCCGCTTTTAAATCGTGATGCGATTCTTAAGCGTCAGGGTGGGGTGGCAGCTTTTTTTAATCATGCCGCCGATCTACCATCGTTTAAAACGATTATGACTAGGGTTTATGATCTGGAACGGCTCTGTGGCAAGCTGGCTTTTGGCACCGTCAATCCCCGGGATCTGCTGGCCCTCAAACAATCACTGGGGGCGCTGCCATTAATCCGGGATTTTGTGGTGCAGCTGGACGCAGAACCACTTACTGCACTGTTTGATCCGGATGAGCTGCTTACTGATATATGGGAACAAATTGAGCAGGCGATCGATGATCAGGCCCCACTGGTTCTAAAAGACGGACACGTGATTAAAACCGGCTTCCATCCAGAAATCGATGCGTTTCGGGAAGCTGCTGAGAAGGGTCAGGACTGGATTTGCGATCTGGAATGCCAGGAGCGGGAGCGCACCGGGATAAAAAATCTGAAGGTGAAATATAATCGGGTCTTTGGCTATTTTATTGAGGTGACCAAAAGCAATTTTGACCAGGTACCGGAGGACTATATTCGTAAACAGACCTTGGCCAATGCCGAGCGCTATTTTACGCCGGAGCTAAAAGAAATGGAAAGTCGGATTCTCGGAGCCCAGGAAGGGTTGCTCCGCTGCGAAACCCAGGTGTTTCAGGAAATCCGTGATGGTCTGCTCAAAGAAATCCCCCGGATTCAGCAAAAAGCCCGGGAAGTGGCGGAACTCGATGCCATCTATGCGTTGGCGGCAGTGGCGCTTCAAAACCGTTTTGTCTGTCCGGAGATTCGGGAAGACAGTACGATACTGATCAAAAACGGTCGCCATCCGGTGGTGGAGGATATGATTGGAACCAACCATTTTATTGGTAACGATTGTCTACTCAATCAGGATGATCAGCGGATGCTGATTATTACCGGACCAAATATGGCCGGGAAATCGACCTTTATCCGCCAGGTGGCGATTATTACCCTGATGGCTCAGATTGGTTCCTTTGTTCCTGCCGATGCGGCCAGCATCGGCGTCGTCGACCGGATTTTTACCCGGGTCGGAGCCAGTGACGATCTGGCCAGTGGTCAGAGTACTTTTATGGTGGAAATGACCGAGGTGGCCAATATCTTAAAAAATGCCAGCGCCCGCAGTCTGGTAATCCTTGATGAAATCGGTCGGGGCACCTCTACTTTTGACGGCATCAGCATTGCCTGGGCGGTGGTGGAATATCTCCACAATCCGGACAGCATCGGGGCCAAAACCTTGTTTGCCACCCATTATCATGAACTGACTGAGCTGGAAACCTTAAAACCGGGGATTAAGAATTTTTCTATCCGGCTTAAGGATACCCCCGATGGAGTGATCTTTTTAAGAAAAATCATTCCCGGTCCAGCTGATCAGAGTTATGGCATTGAAGTCGCCAAGCTGGCCGGTTTTCCGGCCGGAGTCACCCGGCGGGCTCAGGAAATTCTTGGCCATCTGGAATCGGGCGAAGATACCTACCGCCAGGAGCTGCTGGTGGCCGAACCGACGGTTCTATACGGTGACAGCGGCAACCAGTTGAATTTCTTTGATGTTGCTCAGACGATGACCGATGCCGAAGCAGAAGCACTCGAAACCATTCGGGAAATGCAAATTGAAAAAATGAGCCCCCTGGAAGTCATGATTGTGATCGACCAATTACGAAAAAAACTATAGTGATCGGAGTAAAGATGAAAACCAAAGAATTAAAACGCATTGTCAAGCGTTTGATGAATGATAAAAAATATCGAAATATGACGTTCGATCAATTATCGGATTTTATCGGTTTGTCTAAAAAGAAGGATCGCCAGATGCTGTCCCATGTGTTAAAAGAACTGGAAGTCAAATGTAAGGTCGAGAAAGACGGCAACGGCACTTACAAAAAGGGCAATGGTGCTCCTAAAATCGTTGGGGTGCTGCGGGGCAACCAGCGGGGCTTTGGTTTTGTTATTCCGGATTACTCGATTTTCTCGGAAGATGTTTTTATTCCCGAGAAGGCCCTCCATGGCGCTCTGGACATGGATACTGTCTGGGTGCGCCTAACGTCTAAACCGGGAGATAAACGACCAGAAGGAGAAGTGGTCGAAATCATTGCCCGAGGACATCAGAAAATTATTGGCCGTTATCAAAAAGGCAAGGGCTTTGGTTTTGTGGTACCGGATAATGATCGCCTTTGTAAGGATATTTTTATTCCCGAACGGCGGGGTCGAAAAGCTGTAACCGGCGATAAGGTGGTCACCCAGATCGTCTCCTGGTCGGAGACTGGTAAAAATCCCGAAGGCGAGATCCTGGAAATTCTTGGTAATGAAAGCGAACCGGGGATTGATATCCTCTCAGTCATTAAAGAATATGACATCCCGATGGATTTCTCCAATGACGTGGAGCGGGAAACCAATCAGTTAAGCGACCGGATATCGGAGAGTGAACTGGAAAAACGGCGGGATCTGCGGGACCAGCAGATTTTTACCATCGATGGAGATGATGCCAAGGACTTTGATGATGCCGTTTCGCTAACCCAAACAAAAGATGGTAATTTTTTGCTGGGGGTGCACATTGCTGATGTCAGCCACTATGTCCGGCCGGGCAGTGCCATTGATGAGTCCGCCCTGGAACGGGGCACCAGCGTCTATGTGGTCGATCGGGTAGTGCCGATGTTGCCGTTTAAGCTTTCCAATGATGTCTGCAGTCTGGTGCCCAACAAGGACCGACTGACTTTCAGTTGTGAAATGGAAATCAATAAAGATGGCCAGGTAGTGCGCTATGATATTTTTAAATCGGTGATCTGTTCCAAGGCACGGATGACCTATAAAAAGGTTAATGCGCTGCTGGCCGACCGGATCGATGAAGCCGCTGAGCTAAAACCCTTTCGCAGTGAACTGGTGTTAATGGAGGAGCTGCATGAAATTCTGCGGGTCAAGCGCCGCTTAAACCGGGGGGCAATTAATTTTGATTTCCCTGAAGCCAAGATATTACTGGATAATCATGGGTTTCCTGAAGAAGTGATCATTGATGAGCGGTTGATTTCTCACCGCATCATTGAAGAGTTTATGCTGGTCTGCAATGAAACCATCGCCGAGCACGTCTCCAAACTGGATGCACCGTTTATTTTTAGGAACCATCCCGAACCTCACCCTGAAAAGCTGGTCGCCTTTCGCACCTTTATCAATCGCTACGGCTTTAAGCTGGGGAAAAACGACGATCAGGTACCTTCCGGTCACGACTTTCAGCAGTTGGTAGTAGATATTGAAGGTAAAAATGAAGAACGGGTGATTACCCTGCTGATGCTAAGGACCATGCAACAGGCCGTTTATGAAGGCCGTAATCTGGGTCACTATGCCCTCGGGGCAAGCTTTTACACCCACTTTACTTCACCGATCCGTCGCTACCCGGATCTTTTTGTCCACCGCTATCTGGCCAAGGCGATGACTGGAAAAATCAATAAAAAATCATTGGATTATCTGGAGAAAAATATTGATGCGGTGGCCAGCCACGCATCTGAAACAGAGCGCCGGGCGGAGAACATCGAACGGGAAATCACCAAGCTCAAGATGACCGAGTACATGACCCGCCATCTTGGTGATGAATTTACCGGGCGGATTAGTGGGGTTACCTCCTTTGGCTTTTTTGTTGAACTGGAAAATACCATCGAAGGTCTGGTGCGGCTGGCAGATTTAAAGGATGATTATTATAACTATGACCCGGATCTGCATCAGCATATTGGGGAACATCGGGGAAAGATATTTAGATTGGGCCAGGAAATCAAAATAAAAGTGGCAAAAGCTGACGTGAGTTCCAAACAAATTGATTTTGTACCTATGGATTAATTAAGGAATCCGTGTTATAATGTGATGCTAGAGAAGAAACAGAGGAGTTGCGTATGGGTGAGACTATTAAAATTGTGGCCAAAAATAGAAAAGCACGTCATGATTTTACCATCGAAGATACCTATGAGGTGGGCCTGGTTTTATCAGGGACGGAAGTGAAATCGATCCGGGCCGGAAAAGTCAGCCTGAAGGAAAGTTTTGCCGATATCCACAACGGCGAGGTTTTCGTTTATCAGATGCATATCGATCCCTATGAGCAGGGGAATATTTACAATAAAGACCCGCTGCGCATCCGAAAGCTCTTGCTTCACAAACAGCAGATCCGAAAACTGATCGGGCTGAAGCAACGGGAAGGCTATACTCTGGTACCACTGAGTCTGTACTTTAAGGATGGCCGGGTTAAAATGGAACTGGCCCTGGCTAAAGGTAAGAAGCTTTATGACAAGCGACATGCCATTGCCGAGCGGGATTCCGACCGGCGGATTCAAAAAAGTATGCGGCATAATGGCTAGTTATTATTTGGGGGTGTACTGGTTTCGACGGGGGTTTTGAAGCTTGAGTAGCGAGTCGATGTTGCCAATCATCGTTAAAAATGGCGCATAAATATAAACGCAAAAACAGAAAAAAGTTACGGGTTAGCTTTAGCAGCGTAATTCGCTCTAAAGTTTAATACTAAGACTTCGCAGCATAATTAATGCTGCACGCCTCCCAACTCAACCTGTGGTTTTGGGTTTCGGCGTTCATTGAAGCAGGGAACCGTTTTTGGTAGTGTCTCGCACCATTAACGATCAAGAGGCTGGTTCCACTTTTTCTATGTCATTGGAGAAAGAGGGGAATAAGAAAATAAACAATGACTGCACTCGGAGAAGCTCCTGTGAATGGACTTTCGGACAGGGGTTCGACTCCCCTCACCTCCACCAAATAAGAATATAGATTTTGATACAATAAAGGCCGCCTTGTGATGAGGCGGCTTTTTTCTTTTTTGGTAGAAATGGCTTAGTGATGGGGTTTGAGAGCTAATGCGAATTTGATGAAAATGAAACGGTTGGTAGTCGGAATTTGAAGTGATCGGCCAAATGTTGAAAAGTTTCGAACTAGAGCAGGGGTGTGCAAAAGGGTGCATTTTCTAAAAGGGGTGTGCATTTGAAATTAAATAATTGATATATTTTCGAGTACGTACCAGGCAGTTTGAAATAATATAAATTCTCTATAATCTCTGAATGGACTTGAAAATATTCCTCCAAAGGAATATACTTTAAGGGTAGATGTTATGGTTAAACAGGAGGATAATTATGGAACTTTTAACTACGACAGAAATGGCTGAAAAATGGAATATATCTCGGCGACGTGTTACGACTCTATGTAGGGAAGGACGCATACAAGGCGCTATTTTAAGAGGGAATACTTGGTTAATCCCAGATGATGTAAAAAAACCGGAAGATCCTAGGCGTGTCCGGAAAATGGGACAGATGGAAGAATAAAATAAAGACAAGAATAGAAAAATGGGGGGTTTCTCAATGGCAACAGGCACGACTAATGTGGGTTTTGAGGAGCAGTTATGGCAGGCTGCTGATAAGTTACGTTCAAATATGGATGCTGCCGAATATAAGCATGTAGTTTTAGGTTTGATTTTCCTAAAGTATGTGTCGGATTCTTTTAAAGAAAAATTCGATCAGCTAAAAGACGAAGGTTATGGTGATGAAGAAGATCGAGATGAATACATCGCTGATAATATTTTCTGGGTTCCAAAGGATGCGCGATGGGAAAACATAAAAGCGCATGCTACAAGTACAGATATCGGTGAAATAATCGACAAAGCTATGGAAGAAATCGAAAAAGAGAATGGTTCTTTAAAAGGCGTTCTAACAAAGAATTACTCCCGTCGAGAATTGGATAAGACTCGACTTGGTGAATTAGTGACTTTATTTACAAATATTGACGTTGGAACAACCGCAGCGCAAGAAAGAGACGTACTGGGTAGAGTATATGAATATTTTTTAGGTAAGTTTGCATCAGCAGAGGGCAAGTTGGGTGGAGAATTCTACACACCATCATGTATTGTGCGCACTCTGGTAGAAATGATTGAGCCTTTTGAAGGGCAGATTTTTGACCCGGCTTGTGGATCAGGTGGTATGTTTTGTCAATCAGCTCGTTTTGTAAAAGAGCACCGAGGAAATATTAGAGATATCTCAATATTTGGACAAGAGAGCAATCCTACTACATGGAAGCTCGCAAAAATGAATCTAGCGCTTAGAGGACTTGAAGCAAACCTTGGAAAGCATAATGCAGACTCATTTCATGATGATCAACATAAAACTTTAAAAGCGAATTATATATTAGCAAATCCACCATTCAATATTTCAGATTGGGGCGGTGAGCGTTTAAAGGATGATATCAGATGGAAGTATGGCGTTCCACCTACTAATAACGCGAATTACGCCTGGTTACAGCATATGCTTCATCATTTAAATCCTGTTGGAGGTGTCGCCGCTACTGTATTGGCTAATGGTTCATTAAGTTCCAATACATCAAATGAAGGTGAAATTAGAAAAAATATGATCAATGGCGATATTGTAGAATGTATTGTTTCTATGCCTGGACAGCTTTTTTATTCCACAGGTATTCCGGTTTCTCTTTGGCTTATGAGAAAGGGAAAAACAGATGAAGCAAAAGGAAAAATACTTTTTATAGATGCACGTAATCTTGGATTTATGGTTGATCGTAAGGTTAGAGAACTGTCTGAAGATGATATTCAAAAGATTGCTTCGACATATCAGAATTGGAGGCATGGAAATGATTATGAAGATATCCGGGGATTCTGTAAGTCTGCAACTTTAGACGAAGTGGCAGAACAGGATTATATTCTTACTCCTGGCAGATATGTTGGTATAGCAGAGTTGGAAGATGATGGCGAGCCATTTGATGAAAAAATGACAAGACTTACTACAGAGCTATATGATTTGTTTGAAGAATCACATGAACTGGAAAATGAAATTTGTAAAAAGCTTGCCGCTATTGGCTTTGGTAAATAAGATAAATTATGATTTATCGGACCTATGGAAAGGTGTGTGTTAAAAATATGAAATTAAGGGAATTGGTAAATCGGAAGATTGGATATGGTATAGTCCAACCTGGGTCTAGTTGTGATGGAGGCATTCCAGTAATAAAAGCAGGGAATATTATTGCGGGTCTTAATGACGTATCGCAGTTAAACACTACGGATCCTGAAATTGATGCTAAATATAAAAGAACAAAATTGCAAGGCGGAGAATTGGTAGTGACAATTGTGGGTTCGGTAGGAAAAACTGCAATTATTCCTCTGGATTTTGCTGGATGCAACCTGGTGCGCGCAACGGCTTTAATTGATATTGTGGATAAAAACGATGCGCTATGGATCAAGTATTTCATTGATTCACCTGCAGGGCAAAATTATATTGATCAGAATTTAAATACTACAGTTCAACCTACATTGAATATAAAATCTTTGGAAGAGATGGATATTCCAATGCCTGATAAAGATACGCGGGATAAGGTTGTTCAGCTGTTAGGGGGAATTGATTTAAAAATAAGAGTAAATGAAAAGATAAATAGGAATTTGATGGACCAAGCTGTTGCTATTTTTGGTGAGATGATATGGTCACAAGAAAAGAATGGTACAATTGGCGATTACTGCACTGTGAAGTCTGGTTTTGCATTTAAAAGCTCATGGTGGACTGATAAAGGAGTTAAAGTAATCAAGATTGGAGATATAAATCAAGATAATTTGAATCTAAATGCTTGTTCTTGCGTTGATGATGACAAGGTTGAGAAGGCTTCAGGTTTTATTGTAAAAGCTGGAGATTTAGTAATTGCAATGACTGGTGCAACAATAGGAAAATTTGCAATGATTCCTGAAAGAAAAGAAACAATTCTTGTAAATCAACGTGTTGGTAAGTTCTTTTTAGGAGAGGAACCATTAAAGAAAGTTCCATTTATTTATTGCACATTAAAACAGGATGAGGTATATAGCGAGGTTATCGGAAGGGGCCAAGGCAGTGCTCAACCAAACATTAGTGCAAGTGATGTTATGACTATTCCTTGTGTAATTCCAGTGCAGGATGAAATCAATAAATTCAATGAAATTACTGAGCCGATATTTACAAGCATTTTAAAAAATCAAAATGAAAATAAACAGTTGGCTAACTTAAGAGATAGCTTACTTCCAAAACTAATGTCTGGAGAACTAGACGTTTCTAATTTAGATATCTAGAACGATAAATTTTAATTTATGGAGGAACTGATAGTGGAAAAAAATATAAGTGACTACTTGTTTAACGCAGGTAACTTTGTGATCAGCACAGCGAGAGAAGTTGTACAAAAACATGAAGATGAAGTTGTTAATGAAGAACGAAATACTGGAGCGGGGATTCTTACTGAAGCATTGCTCGAAGCAAAGGTTATGGAAGATGAGATTATTCGATTGATTCAGAAGTATTATGGTTTGAGTGAAATAGACGCCGAGGAACTTATGATTTCGGAAAGAACCATAAATATACCATGTCAGGGATTAGAGACATATCTCGTACGTTCAGAAGGATATACAAGAGATGAAGCTGTGGATTTCATTTTCAAAGAGAATATTCCAAATATCTTAAGAGAAAACAAAGAATTTTGGAAACTATCACCTGAAAAATTATTATTAAAGGTAAAAAAGACACGATAGAATGATTGTAAAATAACTCGAAAAACTTCAATATTGAAAGGGTGGGAAAGTTATGTCGATTAATGAGGATACATTAGAACAAGCTATAATTTCCGAGCTTCAGGAAAAAGGCTATGAATATTTATATGGTCCAGACATCGACCGAGATTATCATGAGGTAATTTTGGAAGATTGCTTTCGAGCTTCAATGCTAAATATAAATCCTGGTATAACCCAAGAGATTATTTCTGAAACCTATAAGGAAATTAAAAACTTAGGCCTTTTGAGATTGGAGGACCTGAATGCATCCTTCCATAAGTATATCGTGGAAGGAGTGTCAGTACCATACCAGAAGGATAAGGAAAACCGCACATTCACTGTAAAACTAATAGATTTTGACAATCCATCTTCAAATGATTTTAAAGTCATAAATCAATACACAATCATTGAATATAAGAATAAACGTCCGGACATTTTAATATTCATCAATGGAATTCCTATGATTCTTTTCGAATTAAAAAATATGGGCAATGATAATACCACTGTAGAACAAGCATACATGCAAGTTAAGAATTATCAGCTGGATATTCCTACCTTGTTCAATTACAATGCTTTCAATGTTATTAGTGATGGGATTGATACTAGGATTGGTACTATTACCTCTGACTATACTCGTTATATGGCATGGAAGTCAGAAGACGGTGAAAAACCCGCTGAGAATATGACGGATTTTTTTACAGTAGCGCTTAACGGGATGTTTTCTAAAGAACGTTTGTTGGATATTATCCGTAACTTTATTGTGTTCCAGGATATTCAAGGAAAGACTGTAAAAATATTGGCTGGTTACCATCAGTACTTTGCTGTGCGTAAAGCGGTGGAAAGTACTAGAAAAGCATTAAAAGAAAAAAGTCGCAAAGTCGGAGTTATCTGGCATACCCAAGGCAGTGGTAAAAGTCTTTCTATGGTATTTTATTCCGGCATTGTTGTAAGTGATCCAGAATTTAGGAATCCGACAATCGTTGTACTTACTGACCGTAACGATTTGGATAATCAGCTCTTCGGAACTTTTAGTGCCAGCTCAAAACTGCTCCTGCGTCAGACACCAAGACAAGCAGAAAGTAGAGATAACCTGAAGGAACTTCTAAAAGTTAAAGCTGGAGGAATAGTGTTTACAACAATCCAGAAGTTTGAAGAAAGTGATGACATTATCAACGATCGTAGTAATATCATCTTCATGGCGGATGAAGCGCATCGTTCTCAGTATGGCATGGAAGCTAAACTTGATAGAGAAACTGGTGAATGGAAATATGGGATGGCAAAACATATGCGCGATGCGCTTCCTAATGCTACTTTCATTGGTTTCACTGGAACGCCTATCGACATGAAGGATAAATCCACGATAGAGGTCTTTGGTAAATACATAGACATCTACGATATGACACAGGCGGTGGATGATGGTGCAACCGTACCGATTTATTATGAAAATAGAACACCAAAGCTTAAACTTAATGAAGATATACTGAAAAAAATAGATCGAGAGTACGCAGTTTTAGCTGGAGAGTCTACGGAAATTGAAATTGAAAAATCAAAAACGGATCTTTCAAGCATCGAAGCAATTGTAGGATCTAAGGATCGTTTGAATATGTTAGCTGATGATATCATTGCTCATTATGAGGACCGTCAATATGTTTTGACGGGTAAGGCTATGATTGTTTGTATGACTCGACGTATAGCAATCAATTTGTACAAGACACTATTAGCGAAACGTCCTGAATGGGATAAAAAAGTTAAGGTTGTTCTTACGTCGAGCAATCAAGACCCAGAAGATTGGCATGACATAATAGGAAACAAAGCATATCGAGATGGCTTAATGATTGAATTCAAAGATAACAACAGCGAGTTCAAGATTGCTATAGTTGTAGATATGTGGCTAACAGGATTTGATGTTCCATCCATGGCAACCATGTATATTGATAAACCAATGAAGGGCCATACATTAATGCAGGCAATAGCTCGCGTAAATAGAGTATATAAAGATAAAGAAGGTGGGCTAATTGTAGATTACATTGGCATGGTGGCAGAGCTAAAGGCTGCTTTGAAACAATACACCAGGCGTGATCAGGATAAGGTGCCGGATCTTGGAATTGCATATTCAATTGCGATGGCAAAACTGGAAGTTATGCGTGATATGTTCTATGGCTTTGATTACATCGCTTTTTTTGGAGAATCCGATGTAAAGAGGTTGAAAATAATCGCTGATGGGGTAGAATTTGCTCTTGGATTTGAAGAAGATGAATCGAAGGAGTATATTAAAGAAGCGACAGCACTCAGTCAAGCAGAAACACTTTGCCGTAGTCTTATGGATGAACACGATAAAAAAGAAATTGAATTTTTTAAATGTGTAAAGGCTGGACTTTGTAAAGTTGGTGGCAAAGGTAAAATTACATCCAACGAGATTAATGCTCGCATTATGAAAATGGTTGAACAAGCTATTGAACAGGATGGTGTGGTTAATATCTTTGAACAATCTGGGCAGAAAAATCCTGAGATCTCCTTATTGTCAGATGAATATATGGCTCAAGTGCGCAAAATGAAGCATAAAAATATAGCTGCTGAAATGTTGCGAAGCCTGTTAGAAGATAACATTCGAGTGTTCGCAAGAACAGGTGTTGTAAAGGCACAGCTTTTTTCAGAAAAAATGCAAGACGTACTAAAAAGATACAATAATAGAATGATAACAAGTGCAGAGGTCATTGAGGAGCTTCTAAATCTTTCTAAGGAAATGACAGAAGCCTATGCTGCAGGTGATGAGAAAGGCTTGTCACCGGAGGAGTTAGCATTTTATGATGCACTTGTTGCTGATCCAGAAGTATTAAAAAATATGGAAGATTCCAAACTTGTTGAGATGGCCCACGAATTGACGACACTTATTCAAAAAAGTAGGACTGTCGATTGGGATAAAAAACAATCAGCGCGAGCTTATATGCGCACTCAGATTAAGCATCTGTTACGCAAATATAAGTATCCGCCTGACCAAGCAAAAAATGCAATTGATACAGTTATTAAACAGGCAGAACTCATGAGTGTAAATATGGTGGTATAAGTGGCATCAACAGTACTGAAGTTGTTAATTTGAGCTGTTATGATGATTTGTTTTCAAAAAATGATTCTGTTAAAAACGATATATATATATATTGGTGGTGTAAGAAGAATTGATTATTCCCGACAGACTGAAGATGTTTGTCGGGTTTTTTATTTTATCCGACTATGCAGATTACAACTCCTAATGGAAGAAAGTGACTGTTGCTAGAAATTAGATATTTCAAAAAAAAGAAATTATATTTCAAATAAATGAAATAACGTATTGACACAAAGAAAAATATAAATTATAATTAATCCATAATTATGAAATATTATTTCTTCAATATGAAATGGAGGGTGAAGAATGTTAGAATATGTACATTATACTGTTCCAAATTCCGAAGAACTTAGAGAGCAGATAAACAAAGTTAAAGGTGATCGTTCGATGGCCACCTTTGCCGATGACATAAAAAGAAGTTCACCAAGTGTAAAAGTTAGCGCTCCTACACTATCAAGAGCTTGTAACTGGACCGGAGGGAACCCAGTGAGTATTGAGCTACTAGAAGCAATAGCTAAAATTGCAGATAAAGATTCTGGGGTTACATTCGAGACTCTAGTAGCTGCTAATGGAATGAGATCAAAGAATGAAGATAGTCAATTATCCAAAAGAGACTTAGCGTTTAGAAGACGTGAGTTCACATTGGAATATGAGAGAAACGCTGGAATGATCATTCAAAGTGAAATTACTAGTAGGGGATATATACTCAGAACCCTTAGTAGAATCTATAGTGGATATTCTCTTCATGGATATAAGAATCAGCAGGATCGAGTATTTCCAAGAAATTATAGTTTTGGATTTTCTGTAAGCGGAATGTCTCCTTATAGCATATGGAAGTTTGGACTTTGTTCTTCAAGATTAAACGACGAAGCGAATGAAAGCGTTATCGAAGCTCATGTTGGCAATTACATCAATAAAATTGCATCAGTGTTTGCGAGCGACAGCTTTGAAAGTGATTTATATGAAAGTGAAAAGTATTCTTTTGTTTTTGTTGATGAGAAAGTATATGAGACTTTCTTAAATCGTATTAATGCTCATGGCTTATTGGTCAATGGTCTTATTACTGCAGTATTGGTAGATTTAGATGAATTTTGTGTTATGGAAGAAACGCAGCTTAAAAGGTATGACGGTGCTGAAGCGAGTTCTTTTTTTAAGGTTACGATTCAACAGGATAGAGATGATATGGAACTGTTCGAACCAATAGATTTTGATGATGAGGAGGATCTATAGATGGGTGGAGAAAATCAATGTGAAAATGCACGTGTGATTACAACGCATGGGAAAAGGAAGAATCAAGGAAAACTTGCGATTGTTAATGATCAGTTGGCACTATGCTATACAGAAGGTCAGGATGAGCAGGTGGTGGCATATACACCATTAAGTGAAATAATAAAGATATCATGTAGGGTGCTACCAAGATATCAGTTAGATTTTTAATATAACGCGTTATCGTCGAAGGCGTACGATACAGTAATAAAATAGAATTTTATACCTGCTCGTGCAGTTCGAATGCGTAACCGGCCGGGGTAGATAATAGGAATACCATTATGTGGTATTATGCTGTTGATCTATCCTGGCCTTTTTATCGTTTTATGAGAAAAACTGAGGAGGATAGTAATTTTATTTTACGATGCTGTTCTTTTTTTTGATTAGAATACGACTTTTGTGAGCAAATGAACGTATATATTATGTAAAGAGTTTTTTTAGAAAAGGTAGTATCTATGTCAAAATCGATGTGATTTTGTCAATATCGTTTTGAAACTTCCCAAAATAAACGGTAAAAATTACCCATTAGCATCGTTCGATTCGTTTTCATATAGGCTGACATCATAGAAGCCAGCCTTTTTCTTTTCCCTGATCCGATAGCTGTCGCCTTTGATATTGATCGTTGTGGAATGATGCAGCAGCCGATCCAGGATCGCCGTTGCAACGACGTTATTCCCAAACACATCACCCCAACTACCGTAGGACTTGTTGGAAGTCAGAATGATTGAGCCTTTTTCATAGCGATTGGAAACAATCTGAAAAAAGTAATGAGCCACTTCATCATCCATGGCCGCATAGCCAACTTCATCAATAATCAGGATATTGGGTTTATTCAGTGTTTTAAGTTTGCGATGAATGCGCCCGGAAACAATATTTTCCTGAATCATTGAAATCAGTTCATGTGCACTGAGAAAATAAGCGGTATAGCCACTTTTGATCGCACAAACCGCCAAACCTACGGCCAGATGAGTTTTGCCAACGCCGGGCGGGCCCAAAAATACGACATTTTCGGAACGTTCCACAAAGGCGAGTGTTTTCAGTTCATTTATCTTACGCTGATTGGCACTGGGCTGGAAATCAAAGTCAAATGAATCGATGGCCTTGATATAGGGAAATTTTGCAAGTTTCAAGTTCGTCGTAGTTGTCCGTTCTCTTTTTGCATCAATTTCTGCCCAAAGCAGCTTGTCCAGGAACTCCAAATAGGATATACTATCCTTGGAAGCTTCTTCAGCATGGTGGTCATAAACAGCGGCCATATGCGTGAGATTCAGACGATCAAAAGCTTCCTTCAGGTGATGGGTTACCATGTGGACACCTCACTGACTAAAGAATCATAGACTGCGAGCGGTCTTTGATGCACTTTGGGCGATTGTTCTGGAATCATAAGCGGTGCTTTGCGGGCTTTGGCTTTATGATTTTGACTGTTCAATCCTTCAAAGTGCTTTTTCATTTTTTGGACCTGATGTTTTTGAGCCGGTTTCCGGTAACATTCAATTAAGGTACCGGTTTCATCATAGATTTCAATCGTTCCATTGCTCAGATCCCGCACACCGACACGGTGACCAACAAAGCGGAAGGGAACGGAATAATAATTGGACTGATAACTGATCATGCAATCGTTCATGACTTTCCGGCTGACCAGATCCACAGCAAGAAACGGTTCGGTGTTCATCGGCTTCAGCTGTTCTTCCTGCAGGATTTCACGGGGTATTTTGTGAATCGTCTGATGTAGCCGGGTGTTGCATTTCGTATCAAGCCAGAGCCGGGCCTGATCATTGAGTTCGGCCAGATCTGAAAAGCTTTTGATTCTTGGCCAGAAATTGCCGCGTACATATTGGACCCCGCGTTCCACCTTGCCCTTGGAACGGGGCAGATAAGGCCGATGCCGAACCGGAATAAAATGGTGATGCTCGGCAAATCGCAAAAATCGCTGATTCCATTTATCGTTGCCGGTTTTGTGACTGTGGGCAACAACAGTTTTCATATTGTCATACAGAATGCTCTCTGTTACACCACCAAAATAGGCAAATGCCCGTTCATGGCAACCGATTAATGTGTCAAATTTCGAATTCTCCGTGAACTCAAGATAATAATTTCTGGAATGCCCTAAAACCATGATGAATGCATACAATTTCTTGAGCTTTCCATCGGGCATCGTGACAACGAATTCTCCCCAGTCAACCTGGGCCTGTTTGCCAGGGGGCGTTTCATAGCGGATTGATGCTTTGGCTAACGCTTTTTCACGATATGGTTTCATAAATTCCCGAAGAATCGTCATTTTTCCCTGGTACCCGTCGGCTGCAATTTCATCAAAAATCACAGCGGCATTGACACAGCCTTCATTCATTCGTTCCAGAATATAATCTTTAAACGGATCAAGCTTTCCTTGCCGAAACTGACGTTTCCGATATGCTGGCGGTTCGTTACGCTTAAGCCAATTGCTGACCGTTTTTCGATCAACACCCATTTCTTTGGAAATCTGCATGATTGACATTCCCTTGTTTTTTAAACCTTTGATCATGTAATATTCCTCCATTGTTATCATTCGGTTGTCCTCCTTATATTTAGAAGAAACATACCGTGTTTTTGGGGAATTTTCAACCGTTTATTATGGGTATTTTAACACCGATTTTGACAATTTCAAAAAATATTTCAAAAATGTGGAGGTTATTAATGGAAAGAATACATGATTGCAAAGGTCGTATGGCCTGTATGGGAAACGTAAAAACAGGTCTCTTGGAAGTGCTTCATAAAAAACATAGAACTAGTGCGACAATTCCTAATGGTGGAATTTTTAAAATTGAGCGAGAAGATGTAATAACGATAGTTACACGGATGAATGATAAATTTGAAATTCAAAGCTATGAAAAGATCGTATAAACAACAGAAATTTTTTTAAACAAAGAGCTGCTAGACGGCCAGGATGAATGCCCATTTTATGGGTGTTTCCTGGCCGTTTTTATTTTTAAAATTTATTTCTAAATAGGCAAAGAACCTGCCTATTTAACTTTTATACTTTAAACATAGAGCAAAGGAAGGGGGTGAGATAGCGATGGGGCCAAATGAACGACGCATAGAGATCATAGAAACCTTATGCCATAGAAGGCATGAAACGATGAACAACTTGGCGTTTGAGTTTGGCGTCAGCATCAGGACCATTCGAAATGATGTTGACAGTCTATCGCTCTCTTATCCTCTGGAAACAATCCGTGGTCGTTATGGCGGAGGTGTGAAAGTGGCTGATGGTTTTTACATAAACCGGAAGTACCTGAAACCTGGACAACAGGAATTGCTGGAACGGTTAAGCCCGCAACTGTCCAGTGATGACCTCGCTGTCATGAATAGTATTTTAAAGGATTTTGCTCTAAAAAATACGGAATAACCCCAATAAAGAAAGGATTACTAACGATGAAGAAGATATTTATTTGCGCCACTTGTTATCAGACATAAGTAAAAATCTGGCCGGAATTAGTTAATAAAAAATATCGAATGCCTGATTTGCAATAATGGCAAAGGATACATATTGTTTCGCATCTATCTGAAGGATAGTTGTGGAGAAATATAAGTACCTTTTCTTTATTGCGCTTTTTTTTCGGGATAAGGGTCTGTGTACTTAGGTCACAGACCTATTTTTGTATCCTTTGCCGCCTGTTTAATCTGGCGGAAAGGAAACAAAAATGAATAACACAGTCAACCAAGAAACAAAGCAGTATTACCTTACCTTCGAAGGTCAAGAGGTAGCGGTAACAGAAGAGGTCTACAGAGCCTACAAAAGACCGATCTGGGCGGAGCACAAACGTAATGACCGGCAAAAACTCTGCCGGGTAAGTGACGGCAAGGGAGGCCTTAAAAGATGCACCGAAGATTGTTCTAAATGCAGTCATAAAAAGGAAGGTGGCATACTATCACTAGAAGGCCTTGAAGAAGATGGATTCAGCGTAAACGACCACGCACAGGACGTTGCAGAGATTGTTGCAGAAAAGATGCTTCTTGAAGAGCTTTTTAAGACTCTCGAAAAGCTAGATCCCAGCAGTCAACGTATCTGCAAACTAATTATGGAGGGCCGTTCTAAGCGAGAAATTGCTCGAATCATGTCAATTGCGCAGTCGAGTTTTGAATATCAGTTTAAGAAGTTGATGGCATTTTTAAGAGAATGTCTGAAAAACTATATCTAAAGTGTTAAGAATAGACGGTGCTGATGTTGAAATCAGTACCGCCTTTTTTTAGTCTTTCTTATAAAACGCTGTTTCGAAGCCATCGGCCCTAAGAGCCAAACCTTTTATCCAGGGTGGTGTTTTTCCCATTTGATCGCAAATGACTTCGAGAGAAACATCCTTGCTACATTCAAAAATTATTTCATCGTGCACGTGGCCGCAAATAAAACAGTGGCGGAGTGTTTTCATAGCGTAGGCCAGGATGTCCCGACTGATTGCTTGGATGATATTTTCAGTAAACTTTGGGCCGTAGCTTTCAATACGTTCCCACTTCTTATTGACGCCGGTTCCTTCGTAGGTTACCGACTCACCACCAAAATGGTTTGGTTCGATTTTGGGCTTTACATAGGATAGCTTCCTGCCGGAAGGAAGCTCAATAAAAAGCATCCCTTTATGGTAGTAGAAACTAATGCCATGGGTTTTGGTATGGGTTCGTAAGCGAACGGCCTCTTTAACAGCTCGATCGATATCCCACCATAGCTTTGTAATATTAGGGTTTGACGATCGCCAAGAATCAACCAACGGCTTCAGCTCTTCTTCAGAAAGGCCCATTTCTAAACCGCCAAGAGCCTTAAGAGCTCCAACACTCCCGCCATAGCCTAGAGCTAATTCTGCAATTTTACCTTTTTGTCGAAGATGGCTATTCACGCCATGTTTTTCAACTGGCACATGGAACATCGCAGAAGCAGAAGCGCAGTAGATATCACCATCGTTCTCAAAGACATCTAGTCGCCATTGTTCCCCAGCTATAAAGGACAGTACTCTAGCCTCGATGGCGCTGAAATCACTGACGATAAATTTGTACCCTGGTCTCGGAATAAAAGCAGTTCGGATCAGCTGAGAGAGGGTATCGGGCACATCCTCATATAGAAGTTTCACGGCTTCGTAATCTCCAAGCTTAACAAGGGAACGAGCATCGGCCAAATCAGGGATATGGTGTTGCGGAAGGTTTTGTAATTGTATATGCCTGCCTGCCCAGCGTCCAGAGCGTGAAGCACCATAGAATAAAAACATGCCTCGAGCTCTACCATCTAAACAAACTGTGTTGTGCATGGCCTGATATTTTTTCACGCTGCTTTTAGCAAGCTGTTGGCGCAGTAGCAGTACGTCACGTTGATCCTCCGGAACGGTCTTTAGAAGGGCTTCGACATTCTTTTTTCCAAGCGATTCAGTCTCCACACCATGATCGGAAAGCCACTTTTTTACCTGCTGGACGCTGTTTGGATTATCAAGTTTAGTAAGTTCCTTCATTGTAGTAGTGAGTTCTTCTCTGGACTTCTCATCGAAGATGATGGCATTTTTAACAACCACCATATCAATCAGAATACCTCTATCGTTGATCTCCTGATCTAAATGGTATTCATCCCAAATAAACTCGGGTACAGGATAGCTTTCTAAGCGCTTCTTAAGAGCCAGTTCTACCTCAACATCTCGGATATTGTATTTTTCAAGAAGATGCCATTTAGATAAATTATGCGCAGGTAAATTGCGGGTTCGACCACCATTGACGTTGGTAGGCTTACACGGGATGCAGAAGTAGCGAATGAGGTCTTTGCCTTCTTTTAGCTTTTGCACGTCGAGTTTTAGAATGGTACCAACGCCTTCAAGTGAAAGCGGTAAGCCCATATAGGCTGACCATACCATGCTGCAACGCCACGAAGAGGGATCAAGATAAGCTCCAACCGTGTCCTCCGGGATGCTGTAGCTACGAAATTTATATGGGTAGTGCTTTTTAAGCCAATAGGATAAACAGACACGTTCGAAGGAAGCGTTAAAGGCCCACTTAATGATGTTATTGTCGGTTAAGGCATTTAATATATCATCCGGGATTTTTTCACCCAAAGCCAGGTCAATCACATACACCTCACCGCCATTAATGGCATACCCAAACAGAAGAATTTCAAAGTTAGGAGATTCTGCATAGCGATAGACGCCGCATTTACCAAGATCCACATCTGAGTAGGTTTCCAGGTCAAGAGAAAGTGTTTTTATATCTTCCATATCATCGTCCTTTCAAAAGAATAAGGACGGCAACAGGGTTGCCACCGCCCAAATAATTAAAACTTATCCAGTGAATCAAAGTTTTTCTTTGCCTTTATTTGCTTTTTTAATGGCATCATTAATATCCTTAATGACCCAGAGTAGAGCTCCGACGATAAATATCCCGTATAAAGCAATCAGTTCAATAACAAGAATAGTTTTCATTTAATTTCCTCATTTCTTTGATTGTCTTAGGCGGCAGGAAAGCCTGCCACCCGGATTGTCTTGTTACCAATTAGGAAAGGAAGTCGTCATCTGCATCAGTAGCGAAGTCGTCCTCAGCGTTAGACTTGCCGCCAAGATGGTCGCCATCGCGGAGCTTCTGCAGGTTATTGAGTGAACACGCAATCCCTTTATTCCCGTTGGTATTAAAGGCAAAGAAGTTAACGCTAGCGCGACCATAAACACCGGAATAAATTTCTGAACGATCGATGATAGGTTGACGGTCGGCATCAACAATACCAGGAGCCGAGTTGTTGTTAGCATTCATAAAATAGGCATTTGCATAGACCGGATCGTCAGGTCGTTCTACATCGCCATCGCGAAGCGGGATCTTAAGGCTTGAAAGAGGTGGTACCGTTCGACCACTGCCTTTGAGTTTTCCTTCACCCTCTCGATAAGCTGCATTTATTGCAACATTTATTTTTTCGATAGTTTTCGTGTCTGTTTTAGGAATGATAAGCGATACGCTGTACTTAGGCGTGCCCCCATTAATGGACTTGGGCTCCCAGGCATTCACATAGCTAAAGCGGGTATTAGGGCCAGTAACTACTTTTAACGGATTAACTGTTTTTGTCATGATTTATTTCCTCCAAATTTTCATTAAAATCTTGATATGCTGAGTTGTGTTCAGGTCTCTTGTCATCAGAGGTTACAAGGACCGGCTTTCCAGGCGGTTTAACTATTAACCCACCAAGGATTTCTTCAAATGTCTTCTTACCGAGAAGTGCTGTCATAGCGGTGATGCCGAGCAGCTTTTTCTCATAGGGATCTTTACCAGCAGAAATCACGATATCTGCGGCTGCAGCTTCGTCAGCGAACTTCCTGTTGGACCGACCGGCAACTAATTTGAAACCTTCAAACTTGGTACCCTGCAGCGCTTCCTTTAGAGCATATTCCTTGACATCATTAGCCCAGGAAACCAGCATGTCTATCTTTGTCAGGGTAGCTGCGATCTCCTGTTTATCGAGCGTGGCGGGTTCATCGAAGTCATATTTTGCGAGCTCTAAATTGTATTGTGCACGTTTTCTGCAGGTTGCTTTGGCTTTGCAGAACCGGCAATGTTTGCCAGCCTTAAACTCACCCTCGCCTTTGATAGCTAACTGTGCAGTCGGGGCCAAGACTTCCTCAGCCCACTTGATGAGTTCATTCTTAGAGATGTTGTACTCGCTAATATTTTCTTTGCGTGGCTGATAAATGATCAGCCGGATATTATTAGTTTCGTAAATCCCATCAAAAAGAGCCAAGCCTCCAAGCGCATAACAGAACATTTGGGGGTTGCTTTCTGCTGAAATTTTAAGACCAATTCCGTATTTAAAGTCAATCACGGTAAGCGTGCCGTCTGCGACAATCAAACAGTCAACATACCCGTACCCTTCTGGGACGTAGCTTGAGAAACTGAGTTTCTGTTCAATAAGGATCTGTGGATCGGAGCAGGTTTCTTTTGCTTTTTCAACCTGTTCAAGTACAAAGGCTGAATAATCATCCGCATGGTCGGCCATTTCTTCATTGTAAAATTTTAGTGATTCAGTTGGGTCTTTTGTGTTAATCCCCAACAGTCGCTCAAGTTTGAACTGCGCCAGGGCGTGGGCATCGGTACCTTCTTGCGCAAAATGGCTGGGCACATCTTCAAATTGTTTACTAAGTAGGGCGGATGGCGGGCAAGAAAGCCACCGGTGTGCAGATGAGGCAGAAAGCAGTGCGTGTTTTACACTCATTGGATTGTCTCCGCATCCGCGAGTAATGCGGCATATTGTGATGACTCTATGCCGGAGAGCTTATCTGAACCATATTTTTTTAGTAGTTCCTTCAAGGCTTCGGTATGTCCAGCTCTGGACATATCTGCAAACTTCTTACGAACATCCAAGAACGAAATCTCAGGTTCTGGATCTTCTATTGGTGCTGCCGGGGCTTCCATAACATCGTCGGACTCAACGTCTGTACTTGAGAAAATTTCCGTAAGCGAGTCAGCAACGTTAATAAGAGTTTGGCCGCAGTCCTTCAGTTCAGTAAGAATTTGACTAAGTTCATTCATTTTGCTCATTTGAAACTCTTCCTTCCTTCTTTTCTTGTTCCATTGCAGACAAGGCCTTGATTTTCTTGGCCAGTCTCTTGGATACAACGCTAATGGCTGTGAGGGTGTCAGCTAGCTCTTCATCAAGCTGCTGGTCTTTTGAAGCCGTCGGTGTTTGCATGATGTTACCTCCATTTCCGAGTGGATTTACTACCTCTCTAATAGTCCTAGGACAGTTTTGAGTGGTTTGAACGAAAAATGTTTGTTTTTTTTCAAACCCCATATTTTTTTGTCCTTCAATAGTCCTAGGACACTTAGAACGGAAATGAACGAAAAAAAGACAGCAGATTGTTCATGTCTGCTGTCGCTCTCATAAGGAAGAAAAATAAATAATTAATTAGTTCGTAGTTTCTACAAAGATTCGTTTAGCTTGAAATTCCCGTTCGTGGTCCAAATTACTTATGCTTGAAATAGTCAGTGTATGTAAAAAAAGGAATCCAAAGAATATGGATTCCCTCATGATAATTATGGGTTAGTACAAATACGAGTTTGGCTTGCAGCGCATGATATTAAGTTGATTTGATCTTACAATCCAGGATATATTCCCAGAAACAACTTGTTTAGGAACATTATATCTTTGGGCTAGCAGTTGTATTGCTTCACGCGTAGGAAAGGTAGAGTATCTAATCACGTAACGAATGATTGAATCTCTTATGAGAATATTTATTTGAGCTCGATTCATTGCGCACCTCCTGACTATAGAATTTCATAAATTGCATGTTTTTTGCTGTTGTAATTGCCAGTAAAACGAATTTTGGTGCTGTACTCAGATTCAACAAGAGCGTAGAACTTCTTCCCAAATTGACCAGCTACACCGTTAGGAAGGTCCCAAGCTTCTCCGAAGATTTCGGGAACTGTGAAAGTATCGCCTTTGGAATAATTTGACATGGCCTTATTAACAGCTTCCATTGGAGTAATGGTGTTGTATTCTTCAAATAATTCTCTGCGGATGTAATCTTGAATTGAAAGTTTTAGTGCAGCTGCGCGTTTGCAAAGGTCACCGTAGTTTTCATCGGAAATAGTAAATTTGACTGTAGTAGACATAATTTGTTCCTCCTATAGAATAAAATGATAAGGACATGCGAAATGCGTGTCCCTAAGCTTGAGTCAATTATAAGGCTGGGACATACCTTTTGTCAAGATAAAAATTGTAATATTTTAATCTGATAAAACCGGATGCTTAAATAAGAACAATTATTTAAAAAGTTCGTTCAAAGTAGCGGTTTCTGTCCTAGGACTAGTAGAGGGGTATTAATGCCGCTCAAATCTTTTTAAGGAGGTTCGCTTATGAACGAGAAGAAGCGATGTAAATATGGTACCGGTGGAGTGGATAAGAAAAACAGTGAAGGCTATCCCGATCCAACCGCTTATGAAGCGTTATCGAACATAAAAAAAGCAGAAAAGGTTTTTAAACCGATTGTGTATATCTGCTCACCTTATGCCGGTGATGTAGAAAGCAACACAGAAAAAGCAAAGCTGTATAGTCAATTCGCTGTTTTTGAGAGAAATGCCATTGCCTTTGCGCCACACCTACTGCTGCCTTTATATCTTTCAGATGATGATCCGGAAGAACGGGAGCTTGGGCTGTTTATGGCTTTGGTCTTTTTAGGGAAGTGTAATGAGTTATGGGTGTTTGGCGAAATCATCACGAATGGGATGCAGCGGGAGATTAATAAAGCGAAAAGACGCCACATGAGCATTCGCTATTTTACCGAGGACATGGAGGATATTGAATGATGCAACTAACGATTTTTACTGCAGACTGTACCGGTAATCAGAAGAACTGCATCTACCCCAATAAAAAAGTTGTAACCTCGGCGGATGAGCTTAAGGAAACAGTGAAGCTCGATCACGCTTGTGCTGAGTATAAGAACAACTACCGAAGCGCAGATAACTTCATTAAATCTGGTGTTATCGTCATGGATTGCGATAATGACCAAACAGAAAATCCAGAGGAGTGGATCACACCAGAAGTTTTGGAAGAGCTTATGCCGGACGTTTCTTATGCGATTGCCCCCAGTCGCCATAACATGGTGTCGAAGGACGGTAAAGCAGCCAGACCTAAGTTTCATGTCTACTTCTCAATCGATGTCGTAACGGGTGCGGATATGTATGCCAATTTAAAGAAGGCAATCTATGCGCAGTATCCGTTCTTCGATGATAATGCACTCGATGCGGCACGGTTTATCTATGGTGCTGATGCCGAAGAAGTGATCTGGCATGAAGGTTGGCTCTCTGTCCTTGATGTACTTGAGGATGTCGACGAGGATTTTGACGAAGCTATAACAAACACCTCCTTGATTCCAGCAGGCAGACGTAACAAAACCCTGTCGCATTACGCAGGCAGAGTTTTGAAACGTTATGGTATTGGAGATACAGCACACGAACTTTTTTTAAAGGAAGCAGAAAAATGTGAGACCTCCATCGAGGAGGGTGAACTGAATACCATTTGGAATAGCGCAGTGAAGTTTGCTAAAAAGGTTCAGGAGCAGGAAGGGTATGTGGCACCGGATGATTTTAACAAAGATTTAAGTGCTGTTTCGTTAAAACCTGCAGACTACTCCGATATTGGGCAGGCCAAAGTGCTGGCTCGTGAATATGATGCAAAGCTTTGCTTCACCGAGGCTACTGATTATTTAAGATATGACGGTGAAAAATGGGTGGAGTCAAAGCAGAAGGCAGTCGGTGCTATGGAGGAGTTTCTTGATGAGCAGCTTGCTGACGCTGAAGTACAAGTAGCATCAACACTTGAATCATGTATTAAAGCTGGTCTAGAAAAAGCAGCTATCATTACCGGTAAGGGCCTAGGAGATATGAACGAAGAACAGCAAACAGCTTATGGTATGTATACCGCTGCGACTATTTATAAGAAGTTTGTGCTGAAGCGTCGTGATATGAAATATGTTACTGCGGCGCTTCAGGCGGCAAAACCGATGTTGCAACACAGTGCATCAGATTTAGATAAGGATGAGTTCTTACTTAATACGCCCGGGGCAACGATTGATCTAAAAACGGGTGAAAGTAGGATTCCAGAAGCCGCTGACTTTATTACGAAGCAGACCAATAGTAAGCCCGGCGAAGAGGGCAAAGATATCTGGCAACAAGCCCTTCGTACCTTTTTTTGTAATAAAGCAGAGCTTATTGAATATGTCCAGCAGATTGTAGGCCTTGCTGCAATCGGTAAGGTTTACATGGAGGCCATCATCATTGCTTATGGGGAAGGCCGTAATGGAAAATCGACCTTCTGGAATGCTATATCCAGAGTGCTTGGTACGTATTCCGGTTCCTTGTCTGCAGACACTTTGACGGTTGGCTGTCGTAGAAATGTGAAGCCTGAAATGGCAGAGCTAAAAGGCAAGCGGCTCATCATCGCTGCAGAGCTTGAGGAGGGCATGCGTCTTAATACTTCCATTATTAAACAGCTTTGTTCTACAGACGAGATTATGGCTGAAAAAAAGTATAAAGACCCATTCAAGTTCACTCCTTCGCATACGATGGTGCTTTATACGAACCATCTGCCTCGTGTAGGTGCCAATGATGCAGGGACGTGGCGTCGTCTGATTGTCATTCCTTTCGATGCTAAGATTGAAGGTTCTAGTGATACGAAGAATTATGCCGACTACCTCTTCAATGAGGCTGGTCCATATATCCTAAGCTGGATTGTTGAAGGAGCTGTGAAGGTAATACGTAAGAACTTTCATTTGTCGCCGCCTGAGTGTGTTCGTAAGGCAATTGATACCTATAGAGAGAACAATGACTGGATGGCAAACTTCCTGGATGATTGCTGCGAAATCGGTCCGGACTATTCTCAGAAGTCCGGAGCCTTTTATCAAGAATATCGTGATTACTGTGCACGTAATGGTGAGTATACGAGAAGCACGACCGATTTTTATGCAGCAGTTGAACTCGCAGGATTTACGCGCAAAAAGACAAATAAAGGCTCTTTCATCTATGGAGTGCGTGTAAAAGATGAAGATTTTTTGAATCAACCATAACTGATTGTCACAGGTGAACCTCATTATCCTCATATACATAACTTCGCCTTAGCAAGTTTTTTAATCAAAAATCTTCTATAGGGGGTTTTATGTATTGAGGGTAATGACTGACACCTAAATTTTGATGAGGTACGAGAATGAGAGAAAAAGAGATTGAAAAGAAGTTAGCTTTGGAAGTAAAAAAGCAAGGCGGTATCTGCCCGAAGTTTGTCTCTCCGGGTTTAGATGGAATGCCAGACCGATTAGTACTTCTACCTGGTGGGAGACTGGCATTTATCGAAGTGAAGGCTCCCGGTAAAAAACCACGGCCATTGCAAATGGTAAGGCATGAGATGTTAAAGCTTCTGGGCTTTGCAGTTTATGTTCTAGACGATGCAGGAAAAATTGGAACGATCCTTGATGGCATATGAAAACAGAACTAAAAAAATTGGAGGTGATGCCACATGAAGTTCATACCACATGACTATCAAAAATATGCGATTGAGTATGTTGAAAACCATGAAATTACAGCCCTGCTGTTGGATATGGGCTTGGGTTGACAAAACTGTTATTACGCTGACAGCCGTTAATAATCTTTTGTTTGACAGATTTGATGTTCATAAAGTTCTGGTAATTGCCCCGCTGCGAGTGGCAAGAAATACATGGTCATCAGAAATCGAAAAATGGGAGCATCTCAACGGACTGATTGTATCGGTTGCTGTGGGAACAGCGCCTGAGCGTAAAACAGCATTATCCAAACAAGCTGATATTTATATTATCAACCGAGAAAATGTGCAGTGGCTAATGGATCAAAGCGGTGTTCCCTTTGATTTTGATATGGTGGTCATCGATGAATTGTCGTCGTTTAAGAATCACCAGTCAAAGCGTTTTCGATCCTTAATGAAAGCTAGACCGAAAGTTAAACGTGTGGTTGGTCTAACCGGAACGCCAAGTTCTAACGGCCTGATGGATTTATGGGCAGAGTTTAGACTGCTTGATCTGGGAGAACGTCTCGGAAGGTTCATTGGCCAGTATCGCACCAGCTATTTTAAACCAGACAAACGTAATGGCCAGGTCATTTTTTCATATAAACCACTACCCGGTGCCGAAGAAGCGATCTATTCCAGCATTTCAGATATTACAATCTCCATGAAATCGACGGATCATCTAAAGATGCCAGAGCTTCTGATCAATCAGCAGGAGGTGCTGCTGTCGGATTCTGAAAAAGAACGCTATGAGGAATTAAAGCGTGATCTGGTTCTTCAAACAACAGATGGTGATATTACTGCTGCCAACGCCGCCACCCTTACTGGCAAGCTCTGCCAGTTGGCCAACGGAGCCACTTATTCTGATAATGGCGATACCATTGAATTCCATGACAAGAAGCTGGACGCTTTGGAGGATTTATTTGAAGCTGCCAATGAAAAGACGGTTCTCGTCGCCTATTGGTTCAGGCATGACCTGCAGCGCATAAAAAAACGTTTTAATGTCAGGGATATCAAATCCAGTCAGGACATTTCTGATTGGAACGCCGGGAAAATTCCGGTAGCCGTGATTCATCCGGCTTCAGCTGGGCACGGACTAAACCTGCAATCTGGTGGATCAACCTTGATATGGTTTGGCTTATGCTGGTCGCTTGAGCTGTATCAGCAGACCAACGCCCGCCTATGGCGTCAGGGACAAAACAGCAAAACCGTGGTTATCATGCACCTTATCACAAAAGGTACAATTGACGAGCAGATCTTAAAGTCCTTGTCTGAAAAGAACCTTACACAGCAATCACTGATTGATGCGGTGAAAGCTGATTTGAAAATCTGAGACAATCAATGACAATCTGAGGAACTATTTTTCGGAGGTACGATTATGGAACCCTATGAAAGTTTAGTCAATGCGATTATTATACAGGCAGTTAAAGACTACCGAAAAGCAATTCGTTTCTTGAAGCATCATCCCCACACACCAGACCTTGATAATGATCCTCAAAAAATAGCGCTGCGAGATAAAGTCATTAAAAATGAGAATGAACGAGGTGCTGTTGAGCGCTTCTTCCGATCTGGATGGTTTGAAATGCTCTCCTCACTGGATGGCGAAGTCCTGCTAAAAAAAGTTTGCGAAATGGAGGTGGGATGAAATGACTGCTTTGGATTTTTTAAGCCAAGCTTACCGGTTGGATCTTCGAATTGACAGTAAACTGGAACAGATTAATTCTTTAAATGAACTGGCTACAAAATGCACTGCTACCATCAGTGATATGCCTCGCAAACCCAATCAGAACAATTCTTCGATGGCGGATACCGTTGCAAAGATTGTTGACCTTCAAATTGAAATTGACCGTGACATTCATCAGTTGATCGACATTAAGCGGCGGATTGTTGCCAGCATTAAAGCTGTCGACAATAAGGAATTCCAGACTTTGCTTGAACTTCGGTTCCTTTGCGGTTGTACCTGGGAGGAAATTGCCATCAAGATGGGCTTTAGTATCCAGCACACCTATCGGATGCGTGATCGAGCTTTGAAGAAAATCGTGGTCAACGCAAGTGGAGAGTAAATGAGAGTTGATGTTAGTGCCCAATGTGGTATAATGGTATTGTGAAAAAAGTAGGCGCAGGCCACCACGGGAGAAATCTCATGGTGGCTTTTCTTATGCCCAAAACGAGGTGAATATCTTGCTCGTAAAATAAAATACTATCTTTGTAACCACAGAAAAAATATCAAACCTGATTTAATTAGTTGATCCCTGCAATCCAGATCTATGGTATAGTAGCTCTATGAAAAAGCTAAACTATTGGATTGTTCTAATTCTTCTTGTTGCCATCGATCTTGGGAGTAAGTTTGTCATTGAAAGCACCCGGATCAAGTTTGAAATAATTAAAAATGTTTTATCAATTGGTTTCGTTGAGAACGTTGATACCTGTTTAAAACTTCTGGATGGTGACTACTCCGTTCTTTTAATCTACGCAGGCAAGATGATTTTTTGCTGACTTTTATTTTTCTTGTGAGCAGAGCAAAGGGGTACGATTTAGTCAAATTGGGACTGACCCTGATGTTGGTGGGAAACCTTGGCAATCTTATCAATACTCTAACTTATTATGGAAAAGCCATTGATTGGATTGTGTTAAGGAATTTCGTTGCAATTAATCTGGCTGACGTTTATCTGTTGGTTGGAATTAGCATGATTGCTTATCAGTTAATAACCTGGTTGTTTACAGGTTGTTTGACAAAGAAGCTTTTAGAGATTATAAGAATATGATTAAGTATTCAAATTAATAAAACCAATTGAGCCTTTACAGGAAATCCTGTGAGGGCTTTTCTTATGCCCTGAAAGAGGTGAACACCATGCCTAGAAAACCCAAGCGCCCCTGCAGCTATCCCAGTTGTAAAGAATTAACCGATGGCCGGTTCTGCGAGGAACACCAAAAACTATCGGAGCAGCATTACAATAAGTATCAGCGTGACCCTGAGACCCGGAAACGTTACGGCTGGGCATGGAAACGCATCCGTGACCGTTACATCAAAGCCCACCCGCTTTGTGAGATGTGTTTGAAGAACGGAATGCTAACGCCAGCCCAGGAAGTTCACCACATCAAACCTTTAGCTAAAGGTGGTAATCATGATGAAGATAACCTGATGGCTTTGTGCAGCAGCTGTCATTCTACCATCACGGCTCGAGAAGGTGGCCGGTGGGGATAGTCAAATCGCTAAAACGTGTTGCAAATGCAACGGGTAGGGGGCCACGCGCGAAAAGTCGCGATTTCAAGAGGTCGTATAGGAAAAAACATGAAAGGACGGTGTGTTTAGATGGCCAACGGACACGGTGGTTCCAGAGTTGGAGCCGGAAAAAAGAAAAAAGCATTAGTGGACAAGCTGATGGATGGTAACCCCGGCAAACGAAAGTTGACGGTATTGGAATTTTCAGATACCGCCAAGCTGGAAGGCCAGGATATGCCGCCACCCAAAGATTATCTTAGTGCCACCCAGAAAAATGGCAAACCGCTGATGGCAGCTGAAGTCTATGAAATTACTTGGCAGTGGTTAGCTGAACGGGGTTGCGCCCAGCATGTCTCTGCCCAATTAATCGAGCAGTACGCCATGGCGGTTTCTCGTTGGATCCAGTGTGAAGAATCGATTACCGAGTTTGGCTTTCTGGCTAAGCACCCGACCACTGGCAATGCCATCCCGTCACCTTTCGTTGCCATGTCGCAGAGTTTTATGAAGCTGTCTAACAACCTCTGGTATCAAATCTATCAAGTGGTTAAAGAAAACTGTTCTCAGGAATTTAAAGGCAGCAATCCCCACGACGATGTGATGGAACGGCTACTGACTGCCCGACGGGGTGAATAATCTCGTGATAATGGTTTCTAAATCATTTTCGTTCATCTGGCAACCGATGGTTAAAAACGAAAAAGATGAAATTACGAAAGGAAAAACATAAATGGAAATTCAAAAAATACCTATTAAGAAAATTAAACACGCCAAATACAATCCCCGGAAAAATCTCAAACCCGGCGATGCCGAGTATGAAAAGCTCAAGCGCTCCATTACAGAGTTCGGCTATGTGGAACCGGTCATTTGGAACCAGCGCACCGGCAACATTGTTGGCGGTCACCAACGTTTTAAGGTGTTAACCCAGCTGGGTGAAAAAGAAGTGGATTGTGTGGTTGTCGATATGGACGATGAAAAAGAAAAGGCTTTAAACGTTGCCCTGAATAAGGTCTCCGGAGATTGGGATATGCCGCTGTTAACAGATCTGCTAAAGGATCTTGATGATAGCGGCTTTGATCTTTCCTTGACTGGTTTTGACATGGCCGAAATCAATGAACTCTTTGGTGAACCGGATGCCCTGGAGGATGACTTTGATCCCGATCAGGCTTTGGGTGAGATCACCACCCCGATGACCCAAGCCGGTGATGTCTGGCTGCTGGGAAAACACCGACTCATCTGTGGGGACTCCACCATCAAAGACGATATGGATATCCTGATGGATGGTCAGCTGGCGGACCTCGTTCTGACCGATCCCCCCTATAACGTCGACTACCAGGGCGGCACTAAGGAAAAACTGAAGATTCAAAATGACAAACTTGGGGATGCAGCCTTCTTGGAGTTTTTAACCGCAGCCTTTACCCGGATGTTTGAACAATCGAAAAAAGGTGCTCCCATCTATGTTTTCCACGCCGACAGCGAAGGTTACAATTTTAGAACAGCCTTTAAAGAAGCTGGCTATGTCCTGCGGCAATGCCTTGTCTGGGTCAAGAATTCCTTGGTCATGGGGCGACAGGATTACCAGTGGCAGCATGAACCGGTCCTTTACGGCTGGAAAGACGGCGCTGGCCATGCCTGGTATGGCGATCGGAAGCAGACTACTCTAATCCGGTTTGACAAACCGCTCAGGAACGGTGAACACCCTACCATGAAGCCAGTGGGGCTCTGCGGTTACTTTATCGGTAACTCCAGCAAAGAAGGCGACATCGTGTTGGATTCCTTTGGTGGCAGCGGCAGCACCCTGATTGCCTGTGAACAGATGGGACGTGTCTGTTACACCTCAGAATTGGATCCCAAATACTGCGATGTGATTGTCAAACGCTATGCCGAAACCACTGGTACCGAAGATGGGATTTCTGTTGTTCGAAATGGTGCTACGATTCCTTATTCCGACCTTTTAAAAGACGAATAAACAAACTAGTTATGTCAAATACTACTTGCTAATAACTACCTTTTGAGTGATATATAGACACAACAAAACTACATTTAAAGGAGATAAGATCATGAACAAAGGTACATTATTTACAACCGGAAACAAAAAGAAAGTCTACCAGGTAGTCGGTCGCTATGGTAAAGACATTGTCCTTGCGGACACCAGCGAAAATGGCGACGAAGTGCTCATCTACGGTCCCACAGAACTACAAGGACTGATTGATGAAAAGCGCTTTGAGCTGGTTCTCGACGGTAAAAAGAAAAGAGGTGGCAAAAAATGAAACCTCAAAACTTAACAAATGTTGAAAAAGGCGACCGGGTTCAGCTGATTTACATGTATGATCCTTACTCGACGCTTCCTAAAGGGGCCACCGGTACGGTGGACTGTATTGACGCCATCGGCACCATTCACGTTCGCTGGGACTGTGGAAGCCGCTTAGGGTTAATCGCTGGGGTTGATTCCTGGCTGGTGATTGATAGAAACGGTGAAGCCGAAAGGGAAAATGGTGAGCGGCCATGACAATGAAATACCAGTTTACAGACTGTGATCGAAAGACGCTGGTGGCAGCTATTGGCGAAATCCTTCGCATTCAGCCCGTCTACCAAGGGGTACCATCCTTTGCCTACACCATTGGCGGCTTTGAGGTGGATAAGCAAGGAACCCTGATTGTTTCCGAAGCGACTGCCGAAACGGTAGTCGCTACCTTACTGGAAGACCTGCTGCTCAAAGGATTCACTTTTGAAAAAGCAGAAATTCAAACTGAAATTCAAACCGAAGTCGAAACCCAAACTGATATTTTAGACGATGACATCCTTACTATTGAAATACCCAAAGATGGCTTCACCGATAAATCCATGACAAACCTTGAAAATCTAATTACAGGAAAAGGTGAGCTGATTAAAAAAGCCCTTGGTATTGAAGCCCTACCGATTGAGCAGTCCGAGGAAACCATTTCCTTCCCTTGGTTTAAAGCCGATTCGGAGCCTGAAGCCATCCTAGCCTACACCCAGTTTATTGCAGCCATCTGTGAGATGGCCAAAACCCAAAAGCGCATCTCATCTACAGCCAAGGTCGTCGAGAATGAAAAGTACGCCTTCCGCTGCTTTCTGCTACGGCTGGGGTTTATTGGAGAAGACTACAAAACCACCCGCAAGATTCTGCTGTCGAAGCTGTCAGGCAGTGCCGCTTTTAAAAGCGGGCATCAGCCAGAGACAAAATAATTCTTTTGCTTTCTTACAAATTGACTTGCTATTAATGTCGTTTAGAGTGATATATGTACACACAAAAGGAACAAATACACTTTAAAGGAGTACGAAACGATGTTAACAGCAAAATTTGGAATCGAGATTGAGTTTACTGGGATTACCAGAGAAAAGGCTGCTGAGGTTGCCGCCAGCTTCCTAAACGGTACCTACGAAGAAGGAGGGTCCTACTATGACACCAAAAAGGTCACCGCCCCGGATGGTCGAGTGTGGAAGTTTATGAGCGACGGCAGCATCAACTGCCAGAAAAAATCGCAGGGACGAAAGGTAGCAGCTACCAGAGACTACAGCGTCGAGCTGGTCAGCCCGATCCTTTCCTACCGGGAAGACATTAAGACTCTGCAGGAGTTGGTGCGGCTGCTCAGACGCGCAGGAGCTTTTACCAACAGCTCCTGCGGCATCCACATCCATCTGAATGGGCAAGACCACTCACCCCGCAGCATTAAAAACTTCATTAACATCATTGCCAGTAAGAACGACCTTTTCTACAAAGCCCTGGAGATTGCGCCTCAGCGCATGGTCTACTGCAAAAAGATGGATGGCATCTTGATTGAAAAGCTGAAAAATAAGAAGCCAACCACCATGGCAGAACTTGAAGATATCTGGTACGACGGCTACAACGACAGCCGCCGAACCCACTACCACAACAGCCGCTACCATTTTCTGAACCTGCACAGCTTTTTTACCGGCCACCACACGGTCGAGCTGCGGGGGTTCAACAGTACCCTCCACGCCGGAAAAATTAGAAGCTACATTGTTTTGGCTCTGGCCATCAACAACCAGGCCTTAACCCAAAAGTGTGCTTCTGCCAAAAAGCCTCAAGTTGAAAATGAAAAGTTTGCCATGCGAACCTACTTAAACCGCATCGGCTTTATCGGGAGCGAGTTTGCCAACTGCCGCGAGCACTTAACCGCGGCCCTCACCGGCTCGGCAGCCTGGCGGCACGGGGTGGCATGAGCTGCCCCTGGTTCAAAAGGAAAGAAGGAGAATACTCATGAAGACTAAACTGTATCTGGCCTATGGCTCAAACTTAAATCTGGCCCAAATGGCCAAACGCTGCCCCACCGCCCGGGTTGTCGAAACACTTGCCCTTGAAGGCTACCAACTGCTGTTTAAAGGGCCTCACGATGGCGCTGTGGCCACAATAAAACCCCAACAAAGCAGCCGGGTGCCGGTGCTGGTGTGGGAAATCACCCCCGAAGATGAAGCAGCCCTGGACCACTACGAAGGCTGGCCGATTCTTTATCGAAAAGAAACCATCACCGTCGCTATCGGTAAACGCCTTACCAAAGCCATGGTTTACCTCATGAACGAGAACCGGCCCTTGGGGCTGCCAAGCTGTTACTACTACAGCGTTATTCTGGAAGGCTACAAGACCGCAGGGTTTGATATTGATATCCTGCGACGGGCGGTTAGTGATTCAACCGAAGCTATAATGAAATAGTGTCTTTTGAATAATATAAAGTGTTTTTTATAGCGATTTAGCTTGCTATAAGTGTCACTTAGAGCTAATATGTACACAACAAAAGCAAAGGAGGCAAACGCCATGAAAAAACAAAAAATTAACCCAAAAGATTACGAGAAACTTTTGAAAATTGCCAAGGAAGCATTCTACAGCATCGAACAAAGAGGGGACCTTGAAACAAGGCACAACGACCACGAAGATTTCCTGGACATTTCGGTTTGGGGCCTTAAAGAAGCATTGATTCAGGCCTTCGAATACGGAAAGAAACAAGCTTAAAACTTTTGAAAGGGCTGAAAACCAGCCTTTTTCTCGTAGTGATATTGTCCTTTAAATAGAATATAAACTTTTAGGCAGCTCTGCAAAGGGGTGTTTTTTTGTTGTCTTTTTTTACTGGCAACGAGGAAAGGAAAAAACATGAATCTTGAAATAGGAACCATGGGTACCGCTGTGGCTCAATTACAAAATGATTTAAATTTCTGCGCTTACGACGCCGGAACGGTGGATGGCGACTTTGGTAGCCAAACTCAGGGAGCCGTACTGGCCTTGCAAGCCTATCATGGTTTAGAGCCGGATGGCATCTATGGGGATCTTTCCGATGCTGCCTTAATGGGAGAAATCAGATTGATTCAGGAAGCGCTGACAAAGAAGGGCTACCACCTCGCAATCGATGGGGCTGTCGGCTCAGAAACCCTGGCAGCCATCACAGATTTTCAAAAAAGAAATGGTTTAGCTGTTGATGGGATTGTTGGGAATGAAACGTTAAAAGCTCTGGGCATCGAAATACCAATGGCGGCAAACCAGACCGAAACGACCACACCCATATCTAAACCAACATCGACCACTCCCCCTAATGGCACGGGCAATGGCCAGTTGGTGTGCATCAACCCCGGTCACGGTGGATCCGATCCCGGGGCCAGCGGCAACCTGCAGGAAAAGGATATGAACCTGGTGGTGAGCCTGAGACTGGGGCAATTGCTTAAGGAACGAGGTTTCAGCGTTGTGTATACCCGAACCGATGACCGCTGGATGCCTTTAAGTGACCGTCCGGCCATTGCCAATGAGAACAATGCTGATATTTTTGTCAGCATCCATCACAATGGATCAGCCAGTCCGGAATCCAGTGGTACCTTGGTCATTTGTTATCCCGGGAGTACCAACGGCTTAAGACTGGCCCGGCTGGTGCTTAATGGGCTGTGTAATCGCATGGGATTAAGCAACCGGGGGATTATTCAGCGGGATGATTCCGATGTCACTTATTCCAATATGCCAGCGATTATTACCGAAGGTCTGTTTGCCACCTCCCCGAGCGACTGCCATTTCTTTAGTAATGGAGGTGCTGAGTTGGAAGCACAAGGAATTCTGGAAGGGATTCTAGCCTATTTTAATGTTTAAAACAACTACTAATTTTCAAAAAGGAGCTGGCTATCATGCGCCATTTAGACATTTATCAGCAAACCCCGTTCATACAGAAAACTTCCTTCTACGATCAGAATCGCGCTGATTTAGCGGTTTCATTTATCAATTGCCTTAAGCATACCAAAGGCCAATGGCATGGCCAGCCCTTTGAACTGATTGATTGGCAGGAGCAGATCATCCGGGATGTCTTTGGGATTCTAAAACCCAACCAGGCCCGGCAATTCAACACCGCCTACATTGAGATAGCCAAAAAACAAGGGAAGAGTGAGCTGGCTGCCGCAGTGGCACTGCTCTTAACCTGTGGCGATTATGAGCACGGCGGTGAGATTTACGGCTGTGCCTCGGATCGACAGCAAGCCTCGATCGTTTTTGATGTGGCGGTGGACATGGTCGATCAGTGTCCAGCTTTAAAATCCCGGATCAAACCGATCTTATCCCAAAAGCGACTGGTCTATAAACCGTTGGGTAGCTTCTATCAGGTATTGTCCGCCGAAGCTTACACGAAACACGGACTTAATGTTCATGGCGTGGTCTTTGACGAATTACATGCCCAACCTAATCGAAATCTCTATGACGTCATGCTCCATGGATCCGGTGATGCTAGAAAGCAACCCCTCTACTTTTTAATCACCACCGCTGGAACGGATCGACATTCCATTTGCTGGGAAGTCCATCAGAAAGCCGAGGATATCTTGGCTGGACGGAAGATTGATCCCACCTTTTATCCGGTTATCTATGGTGCCGGAGAAAACGAGGACTGGACCGACCCGAAGGTCTGGCAAAAGGCCAATCCTTCCATGGGCATCACCGTTGACATTGAAAAAATCCAGGTAGCCTGTGAAAATGCTAAGGAAAACCCGGCAGAAGAGAACCTTTTCCGGCAGCTGCGACTGAATCAATGGGTCAAACAATCCGTCCGGTGGATGCCGATGGAGAAGTGGGATCAGTGTAGTGAGACGATCGATCCTCATGATCTACTTGGTCGAGAATGCTATGGTGGCCTCGATCTTTCCAGTTCGATTGACATTACCGCCTTTGTGCTGGTCTTTCCCCCAAAGTTCGATGATGAAAAGTATGTCATTATGCCTTTTTTCTGGATTCCAGAGGAAAACATCGAACAACGAGTCAGGCGGGATCATGTACCTTATGACGTTTGGGAAAAGCAAAACCACATGCAGACCACCGAAGGAAATGTGGTCCATTACGGCTTTATTGAGAGCTTCATTGATGAACTGGGTACCAAATATAATATCCGAGAAATCGCCTTTGACCGCTGGGGAGCAGTTCAGATGGTACAAAACCTCGAAGGTTTAGGATTTACCGTGGTTCCCTTCGGACAGGGGTTTAAGGATATGTCGCCCCCAACCAAAGAGCTGATGAAGCTGACCCTGGAAGAGAAAATCGCCCATGGCGGGCATCCGGTGCTCAGGTGGATGATGGACAACATTTTTGTCCGGACTGACCCGGCTGGAAATATCAAACCGGATAAGGAGAAATCCACCGAGCGGATTGATGGGGCTGTGGCTACCATTATGGCACTGGACCGGGCGATTCGTTGTGGTGGGAATATCGGTGGAAGTGTCTATGATGAAAGAGGGATATTAATATTGTGACTTGTTATAACATTAGAATGTTAAAGATTATTCTAAATACCTGGATGTCAAGAGTTGCTTATAACGCAATATTTACATTTACAGCTACCCCTGCTTATGATAGAATGAAAAACAGAAAAATCTTTATTCCAAACTGAAGGTGTATTTATGAAAGATAATGAGTTTGCAAATTGGTTGATGGATGTAGATGGCAGAGATAAACGACAAACCAGTGATAATGTTTCAAGGGCAAGACGTGTGGAGGAAGCCTTCACAGAATATTTAGGAACAGATTTAAATTTGGATACAGAGTACCGAAAAGATAGATGCACTTCTGTTCTTGATATGCTTTCTTTTGAATATGCTAGCGAAATTCCCGGTACAGTTAATCTGCCAAAAGACAAAAACGGATTATCTAGTTTAAGGACTGCAATTAACAAATATATTAAATTCAGTAGCAATGCCAAATAACAGGGTGATAAAAATTCGACTTGGTTTTTAAGGGGAAGCGATGAAAGATAAACTAGTAGCAGCAGTAATCAATAACAAGAACCAGATCCCATATATTAATCTGACAGAAGATAATAAATATAGAGGTTGGACATCTGATTTTAGAATTTCAGTGAACGACGGAGAAAATATGTTTCTAGATTTGTTAAAGGAAAACGATCTCTTTCTGTTATTCATTCTTGCATCATTTTGGTCAAGACCAACCTATTGGGAGAATGCTGCTTTTTTTACAACTTATCTAAAAGCAAACAAACTAGATAATCCAGATTTATGGAGAGATAAAGAATTTATTTTGTATGAAACGGCTCATTGCAAAGAAAATGCTAAAAAAACGCTGCAATCTTGCACTGGAATTGTTCCAAGAAAAAAGGTATCTTTTAGATCAGATATTTTTTCAAGCATAGAAGTATTAGTAGAACACTGGGATGAAATAATATCAAGTTTAGAACATGCGAATCAAAAAAATGATTATTTACCTTTTATTCACTATATCAGTGAAATAAAGGGGTTGGGGTATGGTGAAAAAAGAATGAGAATAAAAGTCCCGCTGATATTGCGAGAGTTAAGATGCCAGAAAATATTTTCAAATATACCTGGTGAATTTTGCTGTGTCCCAGATAAAAGAGTAGTGGTTACTGCAAAGGAAATCGGTTTTTATCTACCAACGATTAATTCTTCAATGAAAAACATTCTTAAAGCATCACAAATTATATATCAAAATTTTGGAGAATTATATGATATACCATTATTTGCGTATGAGGACGTTAAAGATCAGTTAAACTAATTTTTTTATTTACTTCAATCAAGGCATCTCACTCGAGGCAATGTCATTAAGTTAAGCGAATTTCAAAAGACAAGAAGAAGTTTATCGAATATAAGTCGTAAACTTCTTTATTTTGTGTGTCCTTATTGAATTTTGAGCATGGCAAAAAGACAGAATCCCATCTGCCTAATTGATTTATTGAGCTATTTAAGCTACTCTATATAAGAAGCCTCGACATTGCTTTGCTTTGACGTCCCTAAAGAAGTTACGACCTTCTCTGACCGGGTAAATGTATTTGCAAATGAGTGC
>NZ_MJUY01000011.1:0-74195 GCF_002237635.1 Acetobacterium sp. MES1 | reverse complement strand
ACACTTATTTGTGCTTGGAAAGGCAATCTACACATATAAATATGCAGTCACTCCAGAATGGAGCGGTCTACTCCTCCTCACGTGATTTGTAGTTTACTGTTATCCCTATGGCTATAGAATAAAAACAATAACGCTCGAACGCAAGATGTTTCAGGACGTTTTGTGCCTTGAGTGAAACGAAAGGAATGGTTATAATTATGAAAAGAAAAGGAATTATTTTATGTGTTGTGCTTGGGGTAGCCCTACTGATTGGCGGGGGTGCCTATGTTTATGCCAATTCCCAGCCCGCTCCGGCAGTTGCAGTTAAAACTGCCCCGCTCTCCAAGGCAACCCTGCAAAACACAATCTCAGCCACGGGCGTGATCGAAAGCTATACCAAGGTCAAAGTTAGTGATACCAGCAATGATAATATCGAAAAAATTTATGTTTCAGTTGGACAATGGGTGGCCAAAGACGATTGGTTATGTCAGCTCTATAACAAAGCCGATGACAGCTACAGCTATGTTAAAGCCACCACCAGCGGTACCATCACGGCCATGAACGCCGTTAAAGGAAACCCTGCCAATGGCGAACTGTTTACCATTGAGGATACCAATGACCTGAAGGTTCGGGGCAAGGTTAAAGAAGCCGATCTGAACCATATCCATGAAAACATGCCGGTGCTGGTCAAAGCCGATGCCACCGGCGACAAGATCTTCCCGGGAAACCTGTCTAAAATCGCCCCCACCGCCATTAAAAGCGAAGCTGCTGCGAATGCAGCCGCCACCAAGGCCGAATTTGAAATTGAAGTTGATCTACCGGCTGACGTTACTGGACTAAAAATCGGAATGACCACCCGTCTAAACATTGTCAGCGAAGAACGGGCGGATGTTTTCTGTGTGCCCTTTGAGGCGCTGGTGGTGAATGATGCCGGACAGACTTCAGTTTATGTCGCTAAAGAAAACCCTGTCGAACAAGGCTCCTATACCGTCGAAGCGATTCCGGTCACCACCGGGCTGGAAACCGATTCATTAATTGAAATCGCCGGCGATCAGCTCAGTGAAGGACTGGCCATTATTTCCCAACCACAAACCGTATCACCGGGAATGGCTGTTTCTGTGGAAGCCGGGGTCTAAACAATGCGCAAGAAAATTATTGAAATGCGGGGGATTGTCAAGACCTATTATCAGGGAACTCCCAACGAGCTGGAAATTCTCCATGGCATTGATTTGGATGTTTATGAAGGCGAATTCTTATCGATTGTCGGCGCTTCCGGTTCCGGCAAATCCACTCTGATGAATATCCTCGGGGCCCTGGATCGCCCCACTAAAGGACACTATTATCTGGATCATCTACCGATGGAAAATGTCCGGGACGATGGCTTATCACAGATCCGCAATAAAAAAATCGGCTTTGTCTTTCAGACCTTTAATCTGATCCCCCGTTCCACCGCCTTAAAAAACGTCGCTCTGCCAATGCTATACGGCGGGGTGCCCCGCAGTGAACGGTCGCGGCGGGCGGCGGAATTGCTGCAACTGGTGGAAATGAGTGGTCGTTCCCATCACCGCCCCAATGAATTATCCGGCGGTCAAAAGCAACGGGTAGCCATCGCCCGGGCGATGGCCAACGATCCGGCCATCATTCTGGCCGATGAACCCACCGGCGCCCTGGATAGCCATACCGGTCGTCTGGTTATGGACATCTTTCACCGGCTTCATCAGGAACAAGGAAAAACAATTATTCTGATTACCCATAATGCCGAACTGGCTGAAGAAACCGAACGAACCATCCGTCTCCGGGATGGTTCGATCGTCGATAACCGTAAAAATAATCAATATCAATTGGGGGGCTCCTATGAATCTGTTTGAAAATATCCGACTGGCCCTGGAAGGCTTGCGGGCCAACAAGATGCGGGCCCTGCTTACCATGCTGGGGATCATCATCGGGATTGCTTCGGTGATGGCCATCTCCACCCTGGGTTCGGCCATGACCGGATCAGTCACCAAAACCATGGATAAAATCGGCGGCAAGAATATTATGGTTTCACTGTCGCCTAAAAACTACGATACTCAATCCACCCTGCAGGAAGACGATCGGATTACCCAGGAAGAACTGGATGCGTTTCGAGATACCTATGCCGATCAGATCAAGGCCATCAGTTTTTCTACCGGGATGGGCTCGGGACAGCTAAACAGTGGCTTCATTCATAAAGATGTCAGCATCACCGGCGCCAGCCCGGAATATGGTCTGGTTAACAACGTCAATCTGGTTCAGGGCCGTTTTATCAGCGACCGGGACATGGATGGGAACCGCAACGTCATCATCATTGATACGACGCTACGAAATAACCTGGTTGGTGTAGATGGCGACGTGATCGGTAAAGAAGTCCAGGTCGACACCAAGTCCACCAATGAGACCTATACGGTCATTGGCGTCTACGAAAAAATGGTGATTGACAATCCCTTGTTTTATATGGGTGACGATACCCGGGTCGAGTGCTTTATTCCCATCACCACCGCCAAATCACTGAATCCCGATACAGCCAACACGGTTGGTTATGAAAGTTTCACCATCATGGCCACTTCCAACACCGACTCCGCCGCCTTCGCTCAGACCACCAAGGATTATTTTATTAAAGGGATGAGTCCATTATCCGACTTTACCATTGAGGCCCAAAGCCTGGAAGCCATTGCCAGTGAAGCCACCGGTATGCTCGGCACCTTATCCCTGGGTATCTCAGTAATTGCCGGTATCTCGCTACTGGTTGGCGGCATTGGGGTGATGAACATCATGCTGGTATCCGTCACCGAACGGACCAAGGAAATCGGCATCCGCAAAGCTTTAGGGGCCCGTAATTCAGCGATCCGCAGTCAGTTTATTATCGAAGCGATGATTATCTGTCTGATTGGCGGAATCATTGGCGTCGGTCTCGGCTCGGTGCTGGGGATAACAGGCAGTACCCTGATGAACTTCCCATCAACACCACCCATTGGCCCAATGATTATTGCCCTCTGCTTCTCGATGGCCATCGGCGTCTTCTTTGGTTTTTATCCAGCCAATAAGGCCGCCAAATTGGATCCGATTGATGCGCTGCGATATGAATAGTTCCTCTGCTTTATCTGGATTGCGGATTTTAGCAAAATCGATCTGATAATTTTAAAAGCTTCACCCAAAGCTTCAATTCAAGCTTTGGGTGAAGCTTTGATTTTTTGATCATTAGTTTTATGATCCTGACGGTATTTTTTTTACCTAAGCCTCTCAAGCGCATTAATGATCTCATCCATCCCTTGATAATAAGCGGGAATCCTATGCCTTTTGATCATTTTTTTAAACGCTTTTCCGTCTTCAGGGCTGTATTCTTCCCAGCCTTCATTGAGCGATTCGCTTTCAATGATTCCTTCAATCACGATGCTTCCGTTTGGTCGCCGCTTAATAGTCTTCACCAGCCGGATAAAAACGGTGTCGGCGAAAAGGTATTCCGCCTTGCCGTCTGCGGCGAAGCTTGTCTCCTTGGCTGTCTCCACCTGCCAGTGGGACATGCGTGTCCTCAGCAGGTAATGAACGACTGCATCTTTTTCAAGCCGCACATAACTTCGCGAACGCATCTTTTTTGTATGCCAATAATGATACAGCGCCACACCCTTCACAAACACCAGGTTGATGAAGCACAGGAACGCAAATCCGACATCCCAATAATATTTTGCCTCCGGGCTGACCCCGGTCTGCCAGATCCCGATCAGTATACCATCCACAGTGAATGACAGAAACAAAACCAGCAGCAGCCACGGAAGCCTTATGCGCCGATAGGCAACTTCGTCAAATTGATATATGTCCATGCTACTTTCCTCTTTTATCTTTAAGGTTGCGACTGGCATCTAGTGAGGTCTCCATTTAATGGCCTCCGGTAAACCGGCTTTGGCGGCTTTGTTTATCCAGCGTCGGCCTTCTTCCTGATTTGGCGGTGTGCCGATGCCGCAAAAAAGCAGTCGGCCGGCACCAAACATCCCCCACTTGTCACCCAGCTCCGCAGACTTGCGATACCAGGCAAACGCCTGTTTTTCATCCTTTTCCACATCAAACCCGTTTTCAAAGGCATCGCCGATATTGTACATGGCGGTAGCATGACCTTGGGCCGCCGCCTGGGTAAATAGATTGAATGCTGTTTTATAGTTTTGCCTGACACCACGCCCCTGTTGGTAGTAAAAGCCCAGTTTAAGCTGGGCATCGCGGTGACCCTGCTCCGCTGCTTTTTCAAACCAGCAAGCCGCCTTTTTAAAATCAGGCGGTGTGACATCATATCCATAAATATAACCCAGCATGTACTGGCTATGGCTCGAGCCCTTTTGAGCGGCCTTGTGATAAAATTGCTGGGCTTTCTGCAGGTTTTTTTTAGTACCGTAGCCCCAATAATGGCAGTAAGCGGCCCATTCCCAGCCGAGGCTGTTATCCGCCTGCGCTGCCTGGTTAAAATATGAAAAAGCCTTTTGTCGATCCGGTGGGTTCGTACCGACGCCGTGTAAATGCATGGTTCCCAGTCGCACGAACGCATCCGTCTGTCCAAAATTTGCCGCTTTTTCAAAACAACTAACCGCTATCTCATAATTAAATAAGGTCTCATCATAGCCGTAAATCATGCCCATCATGTAATAGCTGTTATAAAGTCCATACTTGGCCGCTTTTTCATACCACCTCAAGGCTTCACACCTGTTTTTCAACACGCCTTTGCCTTCATACAAGCAGTACCCCACCAATTCCCAACCCCTGGGGACATCTTTCTTGGCGGCCTGGGTAAAATAGTTGAAAGCTTTTTCCTGATCCGGCATCATTTTTCCCGCACCGTCAAAGTACAAATTCCCGAGTTCAACCAGTGCCTGATCATCCCCTGCAGCCACCGCCAGCTCCAGGCTTTTTATGGCAAAATCTATCTCTGGTTTTTCAGACTTGTACAATGCAATGCCCAAACCAGTCATTAATTTGGCATCGACCATTTTGGCCGCCAGCAATAAATAATGAAGTGCTTTATTTGCATCTTTAGGCGTGTGTTTTCCTTTGATCAAGCATTCAGCCAGTGCGATCTGGGCGCCACCGATGCCCTTGTCGGCCAGTTCTGTGAGAATTGACAGGCCTTTTTTACTGTCCTGCGGGGTGCCATCATTATCCAGATATCGTCGTGCAACACCAATAAGCGGGGCGTGTTCGCCATACTCGAGCGCTTTTTTCGCCCAGACTTCGTTGCGCTCAATACCATGTTCACTTTTCTGCGCAAGCTCAAAGACGGCTGCCCGAAATCCTTTTTTTGCGGCCTTTTCCATCCAGCTGATGGCTTTCTCACGATCGATCGCCATACCAAGACCGGCACCGTGTACCCTTCCCAGCAGATACTCGGCATAGCCTTCCTGCACTGCCATCCAGCGTTCGTCTTTATCGCAGCGTTCCGCTGTATCAGGAAAGTCCGCCGACGGTGATCTATCATTTTCATCAGCGTCTTCTTTTTGCACCGCCAATGTCAGCAAACGGTAGGCCTCGGCATAATCCGTTAGCCCATTGTCTTTATCAATATGCAAGCAAGCGGCAGCAATTTGGGCGGGTGCGTAGCCATGGTCCGCCGCACGAAGATACCAAAAAAGCGCCTTTTCGTTGTCCCTGTCAACACCAAGCGCATTTTGATAAAGAATTCCAAACAGATATTCCGCCTGTGGGTTTATGCTTCTAACGGCAACCTCAAGCGCCTGTTTCGCATCCTCGTATTGGCACTCTGAGAGATAGTCTTTTGCGAGCTCCAGATACGCTTCGCTTTCAATTGTGAGCTCGATTGGGCCTGAAAGCAGGTGCTTCCAATTTTTCATTGCTTCGTTCCTTTGGTATTCTGATGGAATAAATTTATTTCTTTGTTATCGACTAGATTCATACTAATCAAAAAATTTAGCGAGCAGCCTTAATCCCATCTAAATATTTCTCATCATTTCATAGAGCTTTCGGGTGGTGTTTACATTTCGCACCGTCATTTTTTTATAAAGATCGGTACCGACAATTTTGGTCAAGCTGCTACGGGTGACATTTTTTCTTGCGACCGACCAGATAATGACACCAGTGGCCGATAAGGCGGTATCGATACCGGGTTTAACAGTCAATTTTTCCATCACTGCAGTTTCGTCCAAGCCACTTTCCAAAAACAACACATCGCATTTCATGGTATCATCATTTTTCCAGTCAGCAGGCAAGATTTTCATTAAGCATTCAAACTCAGTCAGACTGCGAATTAATACCGGAATGTCCAGATTATACTCCCGATAAATTTCCTGACGCAATTTCTTTTCCAACACATCTTTGGTCTGGTGATCGACAAAAATCACATTGCCGGAATTTATATACGTCACCACCGATTCCAGACCTAAGCGGAGAAAGGTCTCTTTTAACTGTTTCATTCCGATTTTATTTTTTCCGCCCACGTTGATACCTCGTAATAAGGCAACATACACCATAATAATAGCATCTCCTTTTTATTGAGTCGCTTCGAATGGCTTTATTGTATCACTAAAGGGAAACAAATGATAGAAAAAAACGCCCAACCAGCAGTCAGACGTTTAAAATCGCTATTCAAAAAAACACTTACACTCAAACTCTTAACCCCGTAAACAACCGGTGAAACTTTATTTATAAGACAGTGCCTAATAAATATAAAGTGTTCACATCTAGCTTAAACCTTCAGTAAAAGTTCATCACCCAAATAAGTCAGCAGTTTGAACGACATCATCAATGAAAATTTAATTTCACTATCTGCCAGTGACACTGCCATAATTTCCTCGATTTTTTTGATACGATATTTCATCGAATTGCGATGAATTTGAAAATACTGGGCGGTCTTGGTTACATTACCGTCATTCTGTAGATGGATGAACAGGTTATGACAGTAATTTGTTTGGTACTTTTGATCGTAGTCCATTAAATCAGTTAATGCGCCACTGCAAAAGTCCTTTAAGCGGTTTTGATCCCCTGCCATTTCAAGCAAATAATAAAAGGCATACGCATCATAATAAAAAAGCTTCTGCTTGGGGTTGATTGTAGCCCCCAATTCCAATGCTTTTATGGATTGATTGTAATGGTCTTTAAGCCCTGCCACATCCGAAAAACAAGCGCTGACACCGGCATTCATCTGATTGCTGGTTAAAAATTCAGTCAGTTTACTTTTGGCAGTACCCGAAAGGGCTTCTTTTCTGTCACATAGTAACAATACCGTAATTTTATTCTGATACAAAATAGATTTTTCAGTCCCCAGGATACGATTGATTATGCTTCTTAGATAACTCAGCGACATTCCTTTTGCTGTGTTTAACTCCGGACTGACTGTGACCAGGCAACAATATTTTTTTGCCTTTAAGCCTAGTTTGTTTCCCTGTTTTTTGATTGTTTCCGCTTTGGTGATTTTTTCTTCAAGCATATCAACCAGAAAATGCTCAAACTCGCCAGCTAACTGACCACTCCGAATCGGCTCTTTTTGCAGCTCATTGGCTACGATTCGGGACAGCCATTGCAGTAGCTCAAAATCCATTTGCGTAAAGGCTTTATTGGCCTCCACCACGGCAATATGTCCGATATTGTCTCCATTGATTGCAATTTTTGTAGCCATCCAGCGGGTCGGAGCATAATCAAAATGTTCAATACAAGGGCTTTCGCTGCTATAGAGCCGTTCAAACACACCACAGTCATTAAGTTTTTTGATCCGTTCATAGGCTGCAAATTCTTCTTCCGATTTGGCGGCTGGCCAGGACGGGTCCCCGACTACCGCGTTTTTATTAAACGCCTGCACATTGTAGCCCATATCGCTGACAAACATCGGATTTCCCAGCACCTGATAGCCGATATCAATGATCTGCTGCAGACCCCCGCATGATAATAAGGCCTCGGTCAGTTTCGCTTTTTTTGCTTCGAAACGCCGTTTTTGTAAACAGTAGCCTCTAAGCTTATAATTTTCTTCCGGATCATCCCCAAAACTTTTCTCCCGAATTCGGTATGTATTTTTGCTGTCTTTACTATTTTTCATCTTTAACCTGCTTTAAACCGCATATTTTAGCTCATATTATACGCATTTAATGATAAAAATGCAAATTCATTCATTGTCATTTTGCAATAAATATACTTGATTTATTTTTCTTTATTGACATTGTTTTAACTGATATTCCTGATAAAATTAATTTAAGTAAACGATTTACAAAAAGAAAGCAGGTTTAAAATGAATTCCAAATACGCAAAGATCTTCACCCCGATTAAAATTGGTAATATGATGGTAAAAAATCGGATCGAAACCGCTCCGGCGGCGCCGCGGTTGGCTTCCCCGGAAGGACTGGTGACCCCGGAGCTGATCGAGTGGACCCGGGCTCTGGCCAAGGGTGGCGCCGGAATTGTCACTGTCGGAATCTCCATGGTCACCCCGCCCTTTGGACACATGAACGGTTTTTGTGTGAACATCGGCGATGACAACGTGGTCCCCGGTTTAGCGGTTCTGGCCGACACGGTTCATCGTTATGGCGCCAAAGCCTCCATTGAACTGGCAGGCTTTGCCATGGGACATGACATGCCTGAGGAAGGCAAATCACCCATTGACATGATGTCCCAGGAAGAAATAAATAACTGGATTAACCTGTTTGCCAATGCCGCCGAGCGGGCCATGAAAGCCGGTATGGACATGGTGCTGATCCACGGCGGCCATGGCATTCTCGTCAGTAATTTTTTCTCACCCCTCTTTAATCACCGCACCGATCAATATGGTGGCAGTATCGAAAACCGGGCCCGCTTTGCCTGTGAACTCTTCGATGCCATTCGCCGCAAGGTCGGCCATAAGCTGGCCATTGAATTTCGCCTGAGTGCCGCTGAACTGGTTCCCGGAGGTGTCGAACTGGACGAAACCATTGAATTCATTAAACTTATCCAGGACAAAATCGATCTGATTCATGTCTCCGCCGGGATGCTCCTGGATGACGAAATGGTGCCGATCACCACCCAACCGACCTATCTAAAACGTGGTTATAATGCCCATTACGCCGCCAGTATTAAAAAAACCCCAGGCATTCGCATTCCGATCACCACCGTTGGTTCCATTGATCTGGATCTGGCAGCCGATATCATTGAAAACAACGAAGCCGATATGTGTGCGATGATCCGCACCGTTATTGCCGATCCCGATAGTGTCGATAAAGCCCGTACCGGGAATGAAGCAGAAATCCGTCCCTGTATCCGCTGTGTGCTGTGCCTGAATCGTACTCATGGTATGGAACCGCTGCGGGTAGCCTGTGCCGTTAACCCCCAGGCGGGCCGGGAATGTGAATTAAAAGATACCAACACCCTGGCGGATCACAAGAAAAAGGTGGTCATCATCGGCGGTGGTCCGGCCGGGATGGAAGCCGCCAGAACAGCCGGAGACCGGGGTCATGAGGTGGTTCTTTTTGAAAAAAACGACTGTCTCGGGGGGACGCTACGATTAGCGGTTGCTCCGGATTTCAAGGCTGATCTTAAAAGCTATCTGGCCTGGGCAATCCGCATGACCAGCCGTCATTCCAATGTTTCGCTGCGATTATCCACCACGGCGACCCCTGAAAACATTCTGGCCGAGTCTCCGGATGCCCTGATTATTGCTGTCGGTGCCGAAACCAATATTCCCGCCATTCCCGGTTTGGACGGAAGCGATGTGGTTTGGGTCGGTGATGTTGAATCCGGAGCGGTTTCTGTCGGGCAAAATGTCGTCATTGCCGGTGGTGGCTTAACCGGATGTGAAACCGCTTTGGATCTGGCCCGAAAAGGAAAACATGTCACGATTGTCGAAATGGTCAGTGAAAAGAAAATGCTTGAACCTTCACCAATTCCGATGACGGCTTTGCTGCAGCTGCTTAAAAAAGAAAATGTGACCATCCTGGCAGATCACAAACTGATTAAGGCCGGGGATCATACCGTTCTGATTGAAGGGAGTGCCGGTCAAAAAGAAATACCTTTTGATACCCTGATTCTTTCTCTGGGGGTCAAACCAAATCTGCCGGAAGTATCCAAATTTGCCGATCTGATTGATACGGTTATCTGTATCGGTGATTGCACCACCAGCCAGGGAACCCTTTATACCGCCACCACCGCCGGTTATAACGCCGGATTGGATATCTGATTACTGATTATCATTATTTCTTTTTTCGTTTCATAAAGCGTATCCGCACCTTCATCTCCGGACTAACCTGCCGCGATTCTATGATTTTCTGTAAGGCCTTATTATAGGTAAAGTCATCCAGATCGTTGGCCTTCAGATAAATCATCGTCATTTCCGGAAAAACTGTAAAACAGCTGGTTATGGCCCAGGCCACGGCCATTTTGACGTAGTAGTTGTCGCAGTCAATGGCATTGAAATTTCGAAACATCGGCTCCAGATATCGGTCTTCCACAAAATAAGTAATAAACATCACCACCCCAAAACGGATCTCATAAACTTCTTTTGACTGGAGGTAGGGTTGTAAAAACAGCCATACCTCCTCTTTATGTTTTTTTGTGAACTTCAGACCCGTACAGAAACTGTCACAAATTGACCAGTTGTCAATCTTGGGGATGAAGGATTTGATTAGTGCCAGCTGTTCATCCAGTTCCACGTCAAGATAACCAATTACCATTCCCTGGAGCAGAGTTTCTTCAAAGCTGTCATCCCGGGCGGTTTCCAGATAAGCCCGCCAGTCGGCTTTGGCAATCCGTTTGGCGATCTTCCTAAGCGCTGGCAGGCGTACCCCTAAGATCGTATCGGTTCCCGGTGTCAAACGACTGGAAAATTTTTGATATTTTTCTTCGGATAAAGCCACTAATTCATCTCTTAATTCTTTTTGATCCATGGTCTGCTCTCCCTGTTATTTCAGACAAAACAAAAGCCCTTTGCGCTGGCAATCGTGATTGCCAGCGCAAATAGGCTCCTGTTGTCATTTATTTTAATTTCATTGGTAAGCCCGCTACCAGTAAATAGGCTTCGTCGGCTCGACCGGCCACCAGCTGATTCATCCGTCCGGCAATGTCCCGGAAATAACTGCCCAGTTTGTAAGCTGGCACCAGGCCCAGACCGACCTCATTGGAAACCACAATCAGGGTTTTATCCTGACAAACATCCAGCAGCTTTTCGACTTCCAGCTTGATCGCCGCTTCAATTTCGCCGACCGTCTCCATTGAACACGTATCATAATCGACCGGAAAATCGAGCATATTATTAGTCGTCATCACGGTCAGGCAATCAAAAAGGACGACCCTGGCTTGCTTAAAAATGGGATTCTCGGCAATTGTCTGAAAATCCTTATATTGTTCAATCGTGCCCCAATGATTCGGCCGCTGCGCCTGATGTTTGGCAATCCGGTCTTTCATGCCATCATCAAAGGCAATCGCCGTGGCAATATAAGCCACGGGCTGGCCTGATTCCCGGGCTAAATTTTCGGCATAGGTACTCTTGCCGCTGCGGGCCCCGCCGGTGACAAATATTAACTGTCCCATTACTCATTCCTCCAGTTTTTAAGAAAAGTCAACAGCTTGGTATTCTCTGCTTCTTTTTTGATCGCAATCCGAAAATAGGAGTCGTCAAGACCCATAAAATCTTCACAGGTACGCAGCGACATGCCTTCTTTTTCCAGGGCAATCTGCAGCTCTGCCACCGTGCCCTGTAACAGTCGGCAGAGATGAAAATCAGTCCCGCTTTGATAAACCTTGATGGTGTTAATCTGGCTCAAGGCTTCAAAAACCCGGTGGCGTTCCTTCTGAATATAGGTTTTGGTTTTGGCCGCATAGTCTTTTTCGTCATATACCCCGATCGCTGCAATCAAACCCAGGGCATTGATGGTCCAGGGCTCTTTGAAGCTTTCCATCTTCTTAATCATCGACGGTGTTCCGACCCCATAACCAATGCGGAGCCCTGGCAGCGCATAAAACTTTGTCAACGATTTGAGAATAAAGACTGACTGCTTTGCTTCTTTAACCAATGCCAGACTGCTACTTTGCTCAGAAAAATCCAGAAAGGACTCATCCAGAAACCAGCTGATTTCTGGCGTTGAATGCTCTAACATTGCTCTGATAAAGTCACTGCTATAAACCCGACCAGTGGGATTATTGGGATTGCAGATAAAGACTGCCTGGGGCTCTTCTTTTTTAATCACTGACACTAATACTTCCGGGTCAATGGTAAACTGGTCTTTCTCTGATAAAACATGATGAGTGACCTCCCAACCGTAAAGCTTCAAGGCCCGTTCATATTCATTAAAGGTAGGCTGCACAATCAGTGCCTTTCCTGGCCCGATGCTGCGGGCAAAAAGATAGATCAGCTCGATGGCGCCATTGCCAAGAATAATATTTTCAGGCAGTACCGCCAGATCAGCGGCAATCTTTTTTATCGCCGATACCCCAGTGATCTCCGGATATTTTACCAGCTCATCAATGCCAGCAATCAGTTTTTCCCGGATGCCCTGGGGTATTCCCAGAGGATTGATGTTGACACTGAAATCCAGCATTTTTTTATTCTCGCCCTGATATCCGCCGTGTTTATTCATCGTGACGCTCCCATAATTTTAGTTTCGCTGCTTTTACCAATTGTCTTATAAAGAAAAGATAATCACCGCCATCAAGGTGGCAAAAACCATCAGGACAACCTCACTGCCGTACATGATCGTGATGGTTTCCCGGATATCGAGAATTTCCAGTGGGCTTTTGGGGTCACCGATAGTCGGCTTTTCCAGCACCTGTCCAAAATACTGATTGGTGCCGCCCAACTGAATACCTAAAAGTCCGGCCACCACCGATTCGGGGTGGGCCGAGTTGGGACTCTTGTGGTTGTGACGATCCCGTTTAAAAATACGACAGCCATCATTGAAGGTATATCCCAAAAACATTCCGGCAACCAGCATAAAGATGCTGCCGATGCGGGCTGGAATCCAATTGATGAGATCGTCAAATTTTGCCGAAGCATAGCCAAAGTCCTTATAGGGTTCCTGGATGTAGCCGACCATTGAGTCCAGGGTGTTGGTTGCCTTATAAAGCATGACCAGCATCACGGGATTAAGCCAGGGCACCGGTATTAAGGCACCCAGCAGCAGATAGAAAATTGGTGCCAGAACCCCATCAATGGTATTTTCGGCGGTGGTTTCCACCGTCGCCCGGATGATTTCTTTTTCTTTGAGTTCCGAGGTATCCCGTCCAACCAGATAGCCAACCTGAACCCGGGAGACTTCAATATCGCCGCCCATTAAGGCGGTCATCACTTTTTGTACTTCAACTGCCAGGGTTTTAGCGGCCAGGGCGGTGACAATCAGATAGAGGTTAAAGAGGATGTAAAGATAAATGTTGATGCTGTACAAAAGCCACTGCAGCCCAAAAACGATTGCCCCGGTTAGGCCCAGCACTAAAAATAACAGCAAAAAGCCTTTGGCCTTGCGATGCTTGCCGTGATTCAGTTTTTTATTTAAAAAGCCGATGGTTTTACCGATGGCAATGATCGGATGGGGCAGCCAGGGAGGATCCCCGATCAGCCAATCCAACACCACGCCGATGAGGATCAGTAAAAACCAAAAGCCTCCCCCTAAACCCAGGGGAAGTCCTTCGATCAGATTCACTTTTCTATTTCTCCAATGATTTCCATTATTTTATTCATATCCAGATTCGCTTCCACTGTCTGGGCCAGCAAATCATACTGTTCTTCTTTAAAAGCCTTAAAATCAAAGGCCGCTGGGCCAGCTTCCAAATTCTTTTTGATCCGTAGCGCTTCAATGATTTTTTCCCGCAGGCCGTCGTTGTCAAAGATACCATGAAGATAAGTTCCCATGACGGTGCCATCTTCGGCAATCACGCCATCGATGGTGCCGTCATCAAGAATGGCAAACGGTTTGGCATGATCCAGCGCTTCGCTGATGCCCATGTGAATTTCGTAACCTTCCACTTCCATGTCAGCCAGCTCAATTCCCATGAAGTTCCCCTGAACCTTGCCAGCTGTCCTAACGGTCCGCTTTTCTGCTTCGATGGTGGTGACAATGTTTAAAAGCCCCAAGCCTTCAATACTGCCCTTGGTTGATTCGACCTGGAAGGGATCGCGAATTTCTTTGCCCAGCAACTGATAGCCGCCGCAGATGCCCACAATCGGGACGCCGCAGTCATGGAGCCGATGGATTTCATCACCCATCTTGCTGTTAATCACGTGACAGGTGTCATCAATGGTATTCTTGCTGCCGGGAATAACCAGCAGATCCGGGTTGGCCAACTGTAACTCCCGCTGATTGCGATAGTATTCCACCTTGACATCGGGGTGCATTTCAAAGGCGGTGCAGTCGGTAAAGTTCGACAGATGGGGCAGATAGACCACGCCAATCGTGATCAGACCTTCAGACTGATTATCAAAGCGTTCACTGACACTGTCTTCATCATCAATAACAAAGCGTTTATAAGGAATGACGCCCAGGCAGGGCACATTGACCATGTCTTCGATCATTTTGATACCGGGTTTTAATAGTTCCACATCGCCCCGGAATTTATTGATGATAAAGCCTTTTATCCGGGCTCGTTCTTCGGGTTGCAGTAGCATAATTGTACCATAAATCGAGGCAAACACGCCACCCTTGTCGATATCGCCAATCAGCACAACCGGCGCATCCACCAGCTCGGCCAGTCCCATGTTGACAATATCATTGTCCCGCAGGTTGATTTCAGCCGGACTGCCGGCCCCTTCGATGACAATGACATCTTTGTCTTTAGCCAGCGAATCGTAAGCCGAAACCACAATCTCCACCAGTTTGGGTTTATGGGCGTGATAATCCATGGCATCCATATTAAATTCGGCTTTTCCCATCAAAATGACCTGACAGCCAACATCGGAATTTGGCTTAAGCAGCACCGGGTTCATCTCGACCTGGGGTTCGATCCGGGCACACTCGGCCTGAACCACCTGAGCCCGGCCCATTTCTTTGCCGTCTTTGGTGATAAACGAATTAAGGGCCATATTCTGGGATTTATAGGGCGCCACCTGATAGCCGTGGTCATCTAAAATCCGGCACATGGCGGCAGTGATCAGACTTTTTCCAACTGACGACCCGGTGCCCATAAACATAATATTTTTTGCCATGATTTCTCCTTTTTCTCTATAAGCACAGTGTGCGGGCGATCACGGATCGCCCCTACGTTAAATTTCTAATACGATATCTATCTAAACCTGATTTCTTAATGATTCTTCAATGCGCAAACGACGGCGTCTTCAACGGACGTGATCACCCGGGGATAGGCGACGGCGGGTCGGCGGATAAATAAAATTTTAGCATCGACCTGTCGGGCGGCTGCAACCTTCTCGGGGATGCCGCCAACGTCGCCGCTGTCTTTGGTTACAACAAAGCCGATCTTATATTCTTTCATAGTGGCGACATTCATCTCCACCGAAAAAGGGCCCTGAAGCGCCAGAATATGCCGGGGTTTATAGCCCAAATTTTCACATTTTTTTAACACCCCTGCTGTGGGCAGGACGCGGATATAGGTGCGGTCTTTGGGCAGCCCTTCAAAGGCTTCCAGTTGTCGGCTGCCGGTGGTCAAAAGAATATTTCGGTCACTTTTTCCCATTGCTCCAATCAGATAATCCCGGGCATCTTCGTAGGTATGATAAGCGATAATATCGCTTCCCTCGTCAATATGTGATGGTCTTTCCAGTCGGATATAATCGATATTCATGGCATCACAAGCCCAGATTGCATTTTCAGAAATTTCCCGGGCATAGGGGTGGGTGGCATCGATACAGAGATTGATATTATAAATGGTGATGGTTTCCCGTAGGGTTCCCGCATCCAACTGTCCTGAGATCTTTGTTAAGAGGGGGTTTTCTGCGATCTGATCGGTGGCGATATTGGTCAGCGATGAATAGCAGACTTCTTTTCCCTCTTCAAGCAGAAGTTCAGTTAATATTCGGCTGTCAAGGGTTCCTCCCAATACCAGAATCAAAGCTGATAACCTCTCGGGGTAATCATTTTTAATTGATCCCGGGTTACATAGGTTTTGGAATTACCGATGATCACCATCGAAAACATATCAATCTCTGCTTCATTCATTTTTTTGAGGGTGGTGATCACATACGACTCATCTTTACGCTTGGCATTACGCACAATCCCCACTGGGGTTTCCGGCGCTTTATATTTCAGCAGAATTTCCTGGGCAGCTTCAATATTGTGGGGACGACCCTTGCTTTTGGGGTTGTAGAGGGTAATAATAAAGTCCCCTTCACCGGCACAGTGCAGCCGTTTTTCAATGACCGCCCAATCCGTCAGCAGATCACTGAGACTGATCACGGCATAATCATGCATCAGCGGAGCGCCCAGTGTTGAAGCAGCGGCATTGGCAGCCGAAATCCCGGGAATGATCTCAACTTCAACGTCACTGTTTTTTGCTTCCACAATTTCCAGCATGATCCCAGCCATTCCGAAAACACCGGCATCGCCGCTACTGACCAGACAGATTTTTTTGCCCTGTTCAGCCAACTCCAGGGCTTTTTCGCAGCGGTCAATTTCCCGGCGCATCCCTGACGACATAACTTCCTTGTCGCCAATTAAATCGGCAATAATATCGATGTAGGTTTTGTAGCCAACAATAATATCGGCATCTTCCAGGCTGGCTTTGGCCGCCTCGGTCATATGTTCATACAGACCGGGACCAATCCCGGTGACATAAATTTTGCTCATTTTTTCTCCTTTTATATACAAGGTTTTCAATTTTCATCCCGCCAGACCGACAGGGTAATACCGCCCAATTTCTGTTTTTCCAGCAGGCATTTTCCGAAGCCGGAGGCGACAAAGCCGCAGGGTTCGGAAACGGCATAAAGACCGGTGGTTTTAAAAACAAAATCGGACGCGTCAAAACGACTTTGGACCATTTGCACCATTTCATTGGGGATGATCACCTTTTTTGCGGCAAAGAAAGTACAGGCTTCGATAATTCCCGGTTCATCTGCTTTCAGACCGATGGTAGCCAGGGACTTGATCCCTTTCTCGCTGAGATTCAAAGCGGCCAGTGTCTCTGTGATGGCCTGAATGATCCGCTCGCCCGAGGTATCCCGACGACAACCGACCCCCAGTACCAGTTTTTTGGGCACCAGCTTGACGCTGGGTATTGGCAGGTCAGTTTTTTGGGTATCCAGCGTCGTGATAATCGCACCGGAATATTGATTGATTGTGGTTAAATCCACGACTGTTTTAATGTTTTGGGGCAGCACTACTGCATCCAGATCACAGTTTTCCTGATTAATCAGGGCAATCGGATCGCCATTCAAAATCAGCGCCGTGACATCCTTGGCATCAGTAAAATTATCGATGGTGCAATGAATTTTTTGAGCCAGTACATCCACCGCCATGGTACCTTTAACATCAGTGCCGGTAGTAATCACCGCCTGCGCCGACAGGCGTTTGGCGACCAGCCGAGCGGCGTCATTGGCGCCACCCAGATGGCCGGACAGCAGACTAATAACAAACTCGCCATTGGTATCCATCACCAGAATCCCCGGATCGGAGGATTTATGTGCCAGATGGGGGGCAATCGCCCGAACCACAATGCCGGTTGCCATAATGCAGCAGATGATCTGGTATTCCCCAATGATACTGCCCATAAAGGTAGTAATATCGGTGGTGATAATTTTTGTGGTTTCATTGGCGTATTTTTCTTTGGTGTAGATCTGACATTCCCGGTCATCCAAATGTTTTGCCAACCGGTTCGCCAAAACCATGCCATCCTTTGACAGGGTGACAATGGCCCATTTTTCAGTTTTCACGGTTTTATTCAACCCCTTGACGGTATTCGTGGGTAAAGCTGGGATCATACAACTTGGATAAGCTGTACTGATCGCCGAGGAAATCCCCCACTAAGATTTGGGCGGTCTTGGTAATATTTTCGTCCTTTACTTTCTGGGCAATGGTTTCCAGGGTTCCCATGACAATTTTCTGATCTTCCCAGGTTGCCCGTTGGATAATCGCAATCGGGGTGGTTGGGGCATAATGTTTCATCAATCGTGCCACCACATCGTCAATCATCTGAACCGACAAGAAGATACACATCGACGCCTGATGGGAGGCCAGATCTTCCAGCTTTTCTTTTTCCGGCACCGGAGTTCGACCTTCCAAACGGGTTAAAATAACGGTTTGGGATACATCCGGCAAGGTAAATTCTTTTTTAAGGGCGGCTGCTGAGGCCACAAAGGAGCTGACCCCGGGAATTACATCAAAGGGAATGCCCAGCTCGTCCAAGCGGTCCATCTGTTCCCGGATGGCACCATAAATAGAAGGATCACCGGTATGAACCCGGGCAATTTTCTTTCCTTCTTCCGTGCCCCGTTTAATCACGGCAATCACATCATCCAGGGTCATTGAGGCAGAATTAAAAATTTCGGCATCGGGCTTATGTCCGGCAATAATGGCTTTGTTGACCAAAGAACCGGCATAAATTATAATATCTGCTTCGTTGACAATTCGTTGACCCTTAACGGTAATCAGTTCCGGATCTCCTGGGCCTGCACCCACCATATACACTGTATTCATAAAATATTTCTCCTAAACTCTATAATGTCCCTACATTTCTGTAACGGGTTGTGCTTTCTTTAAATGATCTAAAAACATGTTCTGAATGCCGGTATATTCACCCAGGCCTTCCAGGATACATTCGACTTTAAACCGCTGTTCTTCAAGAACGGTTCGCCAGGAATCTTCTTCATCACTGGCCATGTCATTAATCGCATGATCACCGGCTACCAGCATAAAGGGCGCCAGATAAATCTTTTTATATTTCTTTTCCAGAAGTAACGGCACAATGTTTTCCAATTCCGGGAAACCTTCGACCGTCCCCACATAAACATCCTCATGGCCCTTCATTTTAAACATATAATCCAGGCAGGGATAGGTGGAATTGGCGTGGTGATCGCTGCCATGGCCCATATAAACCAGGGCTTCGCCTTTTTTGAGCTTGGGCATCTGTTTCATCACGATGTCCACCGTTTCTTCGTAATCTTCAACCGTGGTTAACAGCGGTCGGCCCAGGGTCAGGGATTCAAAGTCTTTTTCAAAGGCCTTCAGTTCTTTTAGGGTAATGTCATACTCATAACCGTTGATGATATGGGTGGTCTGACACTGCACGTGGGTATAACCAGCTGTTTTCAGCTTTTTAAGGGCTTCTTGCGGGGTATCCACGGATTCGTTGTCCCGGCTCTTCAGTTTGTTGATGATCATACGAGAAGTAAAGGCTCGATAAAAATCATGGTCCGGGAATGCTTCTTTTAAGCGGTTCTCGGTAGCTGTGATGGTTTTTTTTCGGGTCTCAGGGTAAGATGTACCAAAACTGATGACCAGTAACGCTTTTTTTTCCATTAAGTGGTTCTCCTATTTATGTTATTATTTCTATTTTGATTCAGATAAAGACAGTAATGCCTGGTAGTGATCTTCGATGGTTTTCTCAATGTCCGCTTTGGTGTGGGCGGCGGAGAGGAAAATACCTTCGAATTGGGCTGGCGGCATCAGGTTGCCAGCGTCCAGCATGGCTTTAAAATATTTGGTGTAGGCTTTGGTGTCCGAGGTCATCACGGCAGCATAGCCATCAATGGGGACATCGGTAAAGAAGCAGCAGGTCATCCCTTTGAAACGGACCATCTGGGCTTTGACACCGGTTTTTTCAATGTTGGCCTTAAAACCGGCTTCTAACAGCTTGGCGTTTTCTTCCATTTCGGTGTAAACCTCGGGATGATCCCGGAGGTAGGTCAGGGTGTTGAGTCCCATTTTCATGGCGATGGGATTTCCGGATAGGGTTCCCGCCTGATAAACACCGCCTAAGGGGGCTACGGTAGCCATAATATCCCGACGTCCACCGTAGGCACCAACCGGCATGCCACCACCAATGATCTTACCGAGCGTGGTCATATCCGGTTTAATATCCAGGACTTCCTGGGCACCACCGTAAGCCAGACGGAATCCGGTAATGACTTCATCAAAAATCAATACTGTTCCTTCGGCTTCGGTAATGACCCGCAGCTCTTTCATAAAACCCAGATCGGGTGGAACAACGCCCATGTTACCGGCCACTGGTTCGACGATGATGGCGGCAATTTCGCCGGGGTTTTCGGCAAAGAGGGCTTTGACGCTGGCAATGTCGTTATAGGTTGCTACTAAGGTATCTTTAGCTGTGCCCGGGGTCACCCCGGAGCTGGTCGGAACGCCAAAGGTCAAGGTGCCGGACCCGGATTTTACCAGCAGGCCATCGGCATGGCCATGGTAGCAGCCTTCAAATTTGATGATCTTATCCCGGCCGGTATAGCCTCTGGCGACCCGTAGGGCACTCATCGTCGCTTCGGTGCCGGAACTAACCATCCGCACCATTTCCATGGTGGGATAGGCCTCAGTGATCAGTTTGGCAACCTCAACCTCAATGGCGGTTGGAGCTCCAAAGCTGGTGCCTTTTTGCAGCATTTCCTGAATCCCGTCAAAATAAACGGGTGAGACATGACCTAATATCAGTGGCCCCCAGGAACAGATATAGTCGGTATACTCGTTGCCATCAACATCATAAATTTTGGCACCCTTGCCATGGTCAATAAAAACCGGTGGCATCTCCACTGATTTAAAGGCCCGTACTGGACTGTTGACACCGCCAGGGATGTATTTTTCGGCTTCGATAAATAATTGTTCTGATTTTTCTCGATTCATAATCTCTCCAATAATAATTATTTCACTATCGTGTAAAACTCAGGTGTTCGCTCCCAACCGTACCGACCAATGACCAAGGGGTCACAACATGATGTAACAATTGTCGGTACTGCGTTTGTCTTAAACAATAGATTCATGACTTATAAATGATTTGCTGTTATTGATAATCCTTCAGCATCGCCTGCAGTTCTTTGGCAAAATAGGTGATGATGATGTCGGCGCCAGCCCGTTTGATGCTGATCAGGCTTTCAAAAATCGCCCGGCGATCCATCAGATTGGCATCGACAGCATTTTTGATCATGGCATATTCGCCGCTGACCTGATAGGCGGCCATCGGTAAATAAGAAAGTTCCTTGCCCTGAGCGATGATATCAAGATACGGCATGGCAGGTTTAACCATCACAATGTCAGCTCCTTCATCGATATCCAGAACCATTTCTTTTAAGGCTTCCCGGGAATTGGCCGGATCCATCTGATAGCTGCGGCGGTCGCCAAAGGCTGGGGCCGAGTTGGCGGCATCCCGGAAGGGGCCATAAAAACTGGAAGCAAACTTGGCCGAATAAGCCATGATCGGAATCGATTCATAACCGGCTCGGTCAAGGGTTTCTCGCATATGATCGATGCGGCCGTCCATCATGTCCGAAGGGGCGACCATATCAGCTCCGGCTTCGGCATGGCTGAGCGCCGTTTTGCTTAAGGTTTCCAGGGTCTGAGCCCGGCGGATCTCACCGTTTTCTTCAAAGAAACAACAATGGCCGTCGCTCTTGTACTCACACAAACAGACATCGGTGATCACATACATTTCCGGATCAACCTTTTTAATCACCCGAATGGCTTCCTGAACCAGACCATCGGCTACAAAGGCAGGGGTAGCTTCACCGTCTTTTTCGTCAGGGACTCCAAACAAAATGACATAACGAATGCCCAGTTCTTTTAACGCCAGGGTTTCCGCCCCGAGCATATCCAAAGACAGGTGGTACTGGTCTTTCATCGAGCCGATTTCTTTGCGCACTCCCTGTCCATCGACTATAAACAGCGGATAAACCACATCATTCATGGACAGCTGGGTTTCCCGGATTAAATTCCGAACCGCCGTATTTTTTCGTAATCGTGTTGGCAACATATTGCTGACCTCCTAATTTACTTCTAGTTATTTGCATGCACCGTACCGACCAATTGTTAATCTGTTGTTCGCCGCGGAATCGGACAGGCTCTGCCATGTCCGCTCCGATGCGTACAACATGATGTAACCAATTGTCGGTACTACTTCAGCTCTTTTACTCAAGTTTTATTTCTGTGAATCCTTCAAAATCGCATCCAGCATGCCCTGAATGGTATAGGTTTCGGCTTCGATATCGACAGTGATACCCAGCTCAACACATTTCTTTGAGGTCTGGGGCCCAATCGATACGCATTTTGCGGTGTTAATGGCATCAATATGGGCGGCGCCGATTTTTTCGACAAAAAACTCGACGGTGGTGGAACTGGTAAAGGTAATATAATCAATTTCTTTGTTATTTAACATTGCCAGCGGATCAACAGTGGCATGATCTTCGCGGATGGTTTCGTAGCTTTGAACCTCGTCGACTGGACAGATTTTTGACAATTCTTCGACCACATAGATCCGGGCATTTTTAGATCGGGGAATCAGCACCCGGCTGTCTTTAGTGAGCAGCGGCACCAGACCGCTGACCAGTTCTTCGCCGACATATTTATCCGGCACAAAATCGGCTTGCAGGCCCCGGGCTAAGAGGGCATTTTTGGTACCTTCGCCAATGGCGGTAATATGCAGGTTGCCAAAGGCTCGGGCATCTTTGCCACAGCGGGCCAACGAATCAAAGAAGACTTCCACGCCATTGATGCTGGTAAAAATAATATGGCTGTAGTCCTTAAGGCACTTCACCTTTTCGTCACAGGCGGCTTCGTTAATGGGGACAATTTTGATGGTTGGGAATTCAATGGCATTGCCACCCAACTCCGTGATCTTTTCAACCATTTGAGAACTCTGTTCCCGGGACCGGGTGACGATAATGTTTTTGCCAAACAATGGTTTTTCATCAAAGAAGCGCAGTTTTTGCCTTTTATTCACGACTTCGCCGACCACAATCAGGCTCGGCGCCGTGATTTTTGCTTCCGCGGCAATATCATAGATGGTGGTCAGGTTTCCGGTGACCACCCGCTGATAGGGGGTGGAGGCCCGATGCACCACAGCCACCGGCATTTCCGGATTCATGCCGTTTTTAACCAGTTCGTCACAGATCTTTTCCAGATTTTTAACGCCCATTAAAAAGACGATCGTGCCTTTGAGTTTGCCCAGCACCGGCCAGTCCAGATCTGATGAACCGTCGTAGGCGTTCGATTTTAAATGCCCGGTGATGACATGAAACGATGATACACAGTCCCGGTGGGTAATCGGAATCCCGGCATAGGCCAGTCCGCCGATAACCGAGGTAATCCCGGGGATCACTTCAAAGGGTACCCCAGCGTCATAGAGGTCTTCCCCTTCTTCGCCACCCCGGCCAAAGACATAGGGGTCGCCGCCTTTTAAGCGCAGGACCAATTTACCTTCCTGGCCTTTTTGGACTAACAGGGCATTGATATCTTCCTGACGCATGGCATGATTGCCAGCCCGTTTGCCAACATAAATTATTTCGGCATCGGTGCGGGCGTCATTTAGAAAGCTTTCATTAACCAGAGCATCATAAACCACCACATCAGCTTTAGTTAGAATATCCTTGGCTTTAACGGTCAGTAGGCCGGGATCGCCGCAACCGCCTCCGGCCAGATAGACCTTTCCCGGTTTTTCATGCACTGCCTGATAACATGCTTTAGCTAATTGTTTTCCCAAATTTTCTGCCTCCTCAGGTGCACCTTTTATGGATCGGGTCACCACCCGACTCCCATCTTCCAGACCATACAATCCGTATACTGTAATTTCCGCTGCTTCTATTTCGCAAAATGCGCCCACCGGAATATGACAACTCCCGTTTAAGGCATTTAAAAAACTTCGTTCCGCTTCCATCTGAATGATGGTGTTTTGATCGCTGATGGCAGCCATCAGTTCGTTAACCATCTGATTGCCTTCCCGAACTTCCACCGCCAGGATGCCCTGGGCCGGTGCCGGGATAAAGCTATTCTCCGGTAAGGTCACGGTCTGGTAGGCTGAGTCTTCCAAGCGGCCAATCCGTTTTAACCCGGCTGCCGCCAGAATGATGCCATCCAATTGCTGCTCCTGCATTTTGCGGATTCGGGTGTCGATGTTACCACGAATACCCACAATTTCCACATCCGGCCGCAGTTTCTGCAGCTGAGCAATTCGCCGCTTGCTGCCGGTGGCCACCACAGCACCCTTGGGCAACTCATCCAGGGCAGTAATCCGATGGGGTGTCAACAGGACATCCCGGGGATCCTCCCGAACCGGTGGCACCGTTAAGACCAGGCCTTCCGGCAGCTTTGACGGCATATCCTTCATACTGTGGATGGCCATATCGATCTCACCGGATAGTAGCGCATCTTCTAACTCCTTGGTAAACAAGCCCTTGTCGCCAATTTTATCAAGCGGTTTATCCTGAACCAGATCACCTTTAGTTTTAATAATCACCATTTCAAAGTTTACCTGCGGATGGGCTTTCGCCAGTACATCAATCAGCCACTGGCTTTGGGTGCGGGCCAGGGTACTGCCCCGTGTTCCAACTTTTATATTCATTTATCCTATCTCCAATTGTCAGTTATTTTCCTAGTTTTGACCTGAGTTCCGCATTGGAACATCGGGACAAGGCTTTTAGTTCTGCGGCTTTTTCGTTCGGCGACCCATCGCCAGCTAAAACTGCCTGGCGCAGCAATCGCAATAAGGCGGTTTTTTCGGTGTAGCTGTCATCATAGTGCTCGGCCAACTCAGCAACAATCTGCTTCGTTAAGAAGGGACTTGCCCCTTCGGTACAGACCGACAGGGTTAAGTCCCCCCGGCGAATGACGCTGGGAAAAATGAAATCCGAATCATCGGGATCGTCGACCCGGTTACACCAGATTTTTTGGGCTTGACAGTCCTTTTTGATCTGCCCATTCAAGGCACGATTATCGGTTGCCGCCACCGCCAGATCAATGTCAGCCAACTGATCTTTGTGATAGCTGGCATAAATCAGGGTCAGCTGATTGTTCTCTGTTTTAATAATCCCCTCAGAAAAATCCGGACTCACAGCGATCACCTGCATGCCGTTTTCCAATAAGATGACAATCCGTCTGGCGGCCACCTTCCCGCCGCCGACCACCAGGGCCTTTTTATTTTTTAAATTAAATAACAGCGGTGTCATCATTTTGTTGATCTGCCAATGTTTTTTTGTCCTGAATACCCGGGAACAGGTAGGTCACGGTTTTTTCAATGCCAATAATTTCCTCTTCGCATTCCAGCGACTTCAGCTGTTTAATCGGCGGCATCACCATTTCCCTAAATTTAGAGCGGATTACCTTGGCCAGATAGACTTCTTCTTTTTCGGTCAGGTTTAATTTTCCGCAAAGGTTCTCAATCGTTTCCTCGGCCAGTTGCCGGGAGGTTTCGTTTAAATCCCGGACCATGTTGTCGACCTTGGCGTGCGTCACCCAGGACAACAGTCCATCGATTTCATCCTGAATTTCGGCTGCTATTTTTTCGGCGACTTTGACCCGATAGGCCATCTTTTCATCCATGATGTTTTTAAAATCATCAATGGTCAGCAGCGTAACCATCGGCAAATTGCCAACGGCTTCTTCGACATCCCGGGGCAGCGCCAGATCGATCACTGTCAGCGGTTTATGGAGCGGCTTCATTTCATCGGCCTTTAAAACAACATGGGGTGATGCGGTGGCGGTAATAATCACATCCATTTCAGGAATAATCGCATAGCGGTTTTCATAGTGGATCGTTTGGACGTTTTCATGAATCGCTTCGCACTGATCCATATTATGAAAGGTCCGGTTGGTCATGTAGGGATTCTGAAAGCCCTCGGCCTTCATATAGCGCAGTGCCAGCACGCCCATTTTTCCCGAACCGATGATCAGTATTTTTTTATCGCCATAATCATTAGGATACTCCCGCTTGATATGCTTCACTGCGGTTGAACTTAAAGATAAGGGGGTTTCGGAAATTTTATAATCGGTTTTTACTTTTTTAGTAAAAGTGATCGCTTCGCGAAACATTTTTGTCAGGTATTTGCCACAGCCTTTAATTGCCTGAGATTTTTCCAGCGCATCCTTGACCTGGCCAAGGATCTGGTCCTCACCCAGAATCATCGAGTCGAGACCGGTGACCACCTCATAGAGATGAACCATCGCTTCCCGCTCTTTTTTGACAAACAGATAGGGCGCCAGTTCTGCTGATTTTTCGCTGAGATAAAAATCGGTTAAGATCTTTCCAGCTGCTTCAGGGTGGCGGGTTGACACATAGATCTCGCTGCGGTTGCAGGTCGACAGAATGATCACCTCGGCGATATCCGGCTCACCTAAAAGGGTCCGGATCGCTTCATTCAGGGTGCGATGGAGAAAAGCCCCTTTCTCCCGAATTTCTAAAGGTGTATCCTTATGATTAATGCCCGCTACTACCAGTTTCATCCGTTTGAACCTCCTTTTTCTGATTCCTGATCGCTTCTTCCAGAGCGGCAATACTGCGAAACCCTTTAATCCCCAGACACTGTTCCAGGCGAGTCATCGTCGCCTGTTCCAGACTGGCCGTTTCCAGGGCTTCGGTGTTTTTAAAAACGTCGGTGGTTTCACCTTCGACCAGTACCCCGCCATGATGGAGCACATAAGTATAATCACAAAATTCATAAATAAAATCCATATCATGGCTGGATAAAATAATCTTGATGCCTTTGGCCAAAGCGCCTTCAATAATCGCTTTAACCCCGGCCTTGCTTTTGGGATCCAGCCCCAGGGTCGGTTCATCCATCAGGATGATCTCCGGCTCGACGGCTAACACCCCGGCCATGGCCACCCGTTTCTTTTGTCCATAACTCAGATAGTGAACCGGTCGGTCAGCCAACTGCGTGATACCAGTCGCTTCCATGGCCGCCTGCACCCGCTGATCGATTTGCTCCGCTGCCATGCCCATGTTTCGCAGGGCAAAGGCCACATCGTCATAAATGCCGGAATAAAAGACCTGCTTATCCGATTCCTGGATGACCAGCCCAATCGATTTGCGAAATTCATAAAGTTTTTTTTTCTGATAGGATAAAGGTTGATCCTTAAAAAAAACGGTTCCCCCGGTCGGCTTGAGTAGCCCAATCAAGGCCGACATCAGGGTCGATTTGCCGGCCCCGTTTTCGCCGATCAGGGCGATGCAATTGCCCCGGCTGCCGTCAATCGACACCCCCTTGAGAGCGATGGTGCCATCTGGATATTGATAGGTTAAATTTTCTGTTTTAATCATTTTTAAGACCTTTCCGATAGCTTACATGAAAGTCTCCCTGGTATTGCTTCAGCTCCAGGGTTTTTGTCATTTCCTCGTAGCTCTGGATGGCCATGAGAAATAAATTGCTTAACATCATTGCGATGGATTGGAGTGCAACTCTTACATTACGGTAGCCAAACCGCAGTTCCTGCGCAGTTGCCATCAGTTTTATTTTGTCCCAGTAATCAAAGATGAAGCGGTAGGTTAAAATAAATATTTCTAAAAACGTATTACTGATGTGAGCTTTTTTCATGACTCCGGCGATCTGCATTACCGGGGTGGTGTAAATTAAAAAAAGCATACAGGAAACACCAGCCATAGCTCGGCAAAAAACCAGACTGGCCAGCACCAGATTGGTGGTGGTGATGCCGATGGTGAACTGGGAAAAGTTAACGGCCCATAAATAATCGCCGCCACCTTTTGAGATCGTAAACAATAACGCCAGGGCTCCGGGAATAACAAAGAGCGAATCAAAAATCAAGGTATGTAGATAAATCCGTACCGGAATTTTTGCCCACAGCAGGGTACAACCCACCATAACACCAAAAACCCCTGCCATATACAGGGGTTGATTGATAAAAAAGACTGACAGGAGCATGACCAATGAAACCACTACTTTGACAGTAGGATTGGCATTACTGAGTTTATTGGTATGGGCAAAACGATCAATCATGTCCGTCTCCTTCTAAAGATGCTGTTAATATTTGGCTAAGCTGATTTATCAGCCTTTTCATTTTTTTTCGATTTTTTATAAAGATAGAAAAAGCAGATTCCCAGTCCGCCGACGCCTAGCAGCTGTTGGAAATGAAATAGGTTTTCTTCCAGATCGCCGGGATCAAACAAACTTTCAAACCAGGGCACATAATTTTCATCGATTGTGGTGATAGCTGTTCCGGCGGCATCATCGGCTCCCGAAAATTCAGCGTCCGGCAAAGCAATCTGAGGGATAACAATCAGGGCGCCAATCAGCAAAACCAGAATAACTTTAGTTATCAGTGAGAGTTTCATTGGAAATAATCCCCTTTTCTTTATATTGGTAAATAGCATTAACTACCAGGACGGTTAAAATACCTTCGATAATGGCCAGCGGTATCTGGGTAATCGCAAAGATACTTAAAAACTTAACCATTGAAGCGGCAATCCCGCCAACCGGATCCGGGAAAGCCAGGCCCAACTGGATGGAAGTGGTTACATAGGTTGCCAGATCGGCTAAACACGCCGCCAGAAAAACGGTTAAGGCCTTCGGCACGTTGAGTTTTGACAAACCTTTGTAAATCCCATAAGCCACAAAAGATCCCACAATTGCCATTGAAAAGGCATTGGCGCCCAGGGTTGTCAGTCCGCCATGAGCCAACAGCAGCGCCTGAAACAATAGCGCAATGGTACCAACCACTACAGTGGCAAAGGGACCCAGTACAATGGCACCCAAACCAATCCCGGTCATATGTGAAGAGCTGCCAGTTACCGAAGGAAGTTTAAACGCTGATAAAGCAAAGGTGAACGCCGTGGCAATGGCTAACAGCACTTTTTGTTCGGGTTTATCTTTAAATATTTTTCCCACCTGATATAATCCAAATGCGATAAACGGTAGGGAACATATCCACCAGAAGACTGCCCAGCCAATCGGCAGAAACCCTTCCATGATATGCATGGCGTTGACTGGCTGTGATGCCAGAACGACCATAAAAAACACAATACCGGCAACGGTCATGGTTCTTTTTGCTTTTTTCATCTTAACGATCAACCTCCATATTTTTATAACCTCTTGAAAAAACCTTTCCGAAAAAAAAACCTTTTACCCACATTACGATGGGAAAAAAGGTTTCATCATTATACGTATTCATCAATTCGATAACTAAACGCCAAAGAACCAACTTTTGTTAATGTTACTAACTTCCCTTTTCCCTGGAAGGACACTTTAGTACATCATTTTAGTAGGTTTCCTGACTTATAGCGTTTATTCCCCTTGCCTTCCCAGACAATACGTGCCCAGTGACATATTAAGGAGACATAACTAATTACAGTGACCGGATCGTTCTGGATTCTAACCAGATTCCCTCAATGAAATTTTCATCCTAAATGATTTTTTACATTTCTTATTTAATTGTGTTTATATTATAACATGGATATGACAAAAGTACAGGTTTTTTTAGATGCCTTAAGGCTAAAAAACGGCTTTCCTGAAATCACTGCAGATAATTTTTTAGTTAGCGTTCTATCACTCGCAATCAGATCCCAAAAATGATACAATAGAGCAGCATATTTGTAATTCTTTAATGGTAAAGAGGTGGTATGATGAACAACATTAAATTCAAGCGAACCATACCGGTTGTGTTCGATTTATTAAATGCCGAAGATGATCCTGCCCAAATATTATATTATCAAAATCTAATCACCTGTATGTGGGCGTCGCCCCTTTTATTTTTGGGCGCCCTGGCCAATATCATTGTTGTGTACTTTTTTTGGGACGGCAATTTATTTGAGGTACTGTTAAACAGCGGGATATTTTTATTGCTGGGGCTAAGCTTTGAATTCATTTCCCGAAAAGAATTGGCCATCAATTTATTTGATCATCTCGTTTCACTCACCCAATCCATCACTCTGGCTTTTATCGTCGTCCAATACTACCAGATTATCGGTCCGGCAGTATGGTCTGTTTCGTTTGTGATGATTATCCTTTCACTGATGCGATTAAAAATAACGATGCTTTATTACATTGCCATAACCACCTTTGTCTGCGGCTTGTATGTCACCTTTTTGTTGCCAGTTGACGGATTTCTTTTTAGCCCGGTTTATTTTTTAATTCAAAATCTGCTGTTCTGCTTTATTTTCTGCCTGGCTTCAGCAACTTTTTATCTGAATTTGAATCGCTATGATAAAGCCGTGGTTCGTCTGAATGCGGTTACTTCGCAAAAAGAAAAAATTGCCCGGCTCTACAAAAAACTAATCCTTACCAAAAAGACACTGACCGTTCAGAATCAGGAACTTCAGGCCTTCAATGAAGAAATAAGGAAGAACGAAGAACGGCTCCATTTTCTGGCGTATTACGATGGTCTGACCGAGCTCCCTAATCGCAAAATGATTCTGGAACGCTTGCATCTGCTCGTTAATCTTTCCGAAAATGAAAAGGCATCCTTTTTTATTGTCTTTATCGATCTGGATAATTTTAAAAAAATCAATGATACCATGGGCCATCTCTATGGTGACGACTATTTAAGGTATACTGCCAAGCGTTTGAAGGAGCTCGTTCATGAAGATGATTTACTTGGCCGATTGGGCGGCGATGAATTTGCCCTGATCATTCAGCGGAATATCAAAGAAGATGCTGCTTACAACTACGTGGAAAGCCTGCGCAATGAACTATGTGATAAAATCAAAACCAGCTGCTCAGAATTTAAAGTCAGTGCCAGCTTCGGTATCTCGGTCTTCCCGCAGGATGGCAAGGATCCCATTGAGCTGCTTAACAGTGCCGATACCTCAATGTACAAGGCCAAAGAGCTGGGCCGCAATAACATTCAATTTTTCAGACCGGACATGAAAGAAGAAATTCTTAATAAGATTCAAATGGAATCCCTGCTCTTGAAAGCCTATGAGAATAAGGAATTTTTCATTGAGTATCAGCCTCAGTTTAATGCCGAGGATCATCGCATCCGCGGCTTTGAAGCCCTGATCCGCTGGGACTCCCCCCACTATGGCCGGGTTGCTCCGATGAACTTTATCCCCCTGGCTGAAGAAATGGGGCTGATCATCGGCATCGGCCACTGGGTGCTTCTGACCGCCTGTCATAAATTCAAGGAACTGGATATGCGTTTTGATCAGAATCTCTGCGTCTCGGTGAATGTCTCGGCGGTGCAAATGCGGGACAAAAACTTTGTCGACACGGTTAAAAACGTTCTTTCCGAAACCAGCATGGATCCCAGGCAGTTGGAACTGGAAATTACCGAATCCCTCTTTATCGATAACATCGAAGAAACCATTGACATGCTCAATGAAATCAAAGCGTTAAATGTCCGAATTTCCCTGGATGATTTTGGCACCGGGTTTTCGTCCCTGAGCTATCTAAGGCGGCTGCCGATTGACACCTTAAAAATTGACAAATCCTTTATTGATGATCTCTCCGATCAGGATTCCTCAATCCGCATTGTCGGCGATATCATTTCACTTGGTCATAACCTGGATGCCCACATTGTTGCCGAAGGTATTGAAAACAGCACCCAACTGGACTATTTAAAAGCCAACAACTGCGATTGCATTCAGGGCTTTATGTTTGGCAAACCCATGAGCGTTAAAGACATGGAAGCACTACTTCAAAAAAATCCCCTGAAATAGGAAACGCACAAACTACCGTACCGACCAATTGTTAATCTGTTGTTCGCTGCGGGATCGGACAGGCTCTGCCATGTCCGCCCCGATGCGTAGGGTCTGACCCCTAGGTCACAACATGATGTAACAATTGTCGGTACTAGGTTATCTTTTTTGATAGTCAAAAATCCCCTGAAATCGGGGATTTTTTAGTTGCCGCAGTTGTTCTTAATGAATCATCTTATAGTATGATCTGGCGGTGAGCAGATAGACGCCGGTATAAACCAGGGCATAAACGACAACACCAGCCAGAGTGCATAAAAAGATCAGCGTTACGTTGGTCAGCCGGAAGGCAGCCAGCATTTTGGTGATCACCGGGAAGGCAAAAGCCACATGAACAATGGCACCGGCCAGGGGCAAAAAGAACACCATCAGAATCTGCTTACGGATGGTTTTTTTAACCTCGGTTTTATCCATTCCCACCTTCTCCATGATCTCAAACCGTTCACTGTCTTCATAGCCTTCGGAAATCTGTTTGAAATAAATAATCAACACCGTGGCCATCATAAAGAGTGATCCTAAAAATACCCCCAGAAACAAAAATCCACCAAAAAAGAAATACAATTCCGTCAATGCTTCATACAGGTTTTGGATGTTGATATCCGGATTGCTCTGGGTTATCGCTGTCCGCAAATTAGCCGAAAAGGTGTTGAGGGTGTCCTCGTCCCCATCGAGATTAAACATCAGGGCATGAAGAGTGGTCTGGGGATCATCGTCATTCTTCATGGTCTGATAAACAGCTTCCATGACGGCATCATCTTTGACAATCAGGTAGTAGGTTTGGCCCATATCCTGGGTCTTTTTAAAGTCCATTGGAATGGCTTCCAGCTGTTCAGTAATCAGATACTGCGCATCGCCAAAAACAATGGTCGCTTGGCCATAATTGTCACCCACCGAAAAGATCAGCATTTCATTTTCAGCCAGACTTTTATTGCCACCGGTTAAGCGGTTATAGTCGTCCAGGGGAATCAGGGTTATGTTCGAGATCCTTTCATAATACCTGGCATCGGTGCTTTCATCCTCAACCATATCCTTCAGAAAATGACTACCTTCCTGAAAAGCTCGAAAACGAGCCAGATCAAAAGAAATTTCATCGCTACTCCTTATCTTCAGTTTCTCTTTTTCCGATTCAACAGTCGCTTTGACCTCAGCGAAATCGGTGTTGTCTACTTCTCCGATAATACTGACATCCATGGGATAAAAATCCCGCCGCATCCCTTCCTGGCCGACATACAGCGATACCGTTGTCGACAGGGTAACTAACACCATGGTGCTTAGAATACAGATATTGGCCAGCCCGACAGCGTTTTGTTTCATCCGGTAAATCATCCCCGATACTGAAATAAAATTGCGGGACTGATAATAAAATTTTTTGTTCCTTTTCAGTTGTTTTAGCAGGGTAATGCTTCCAGAAATAAATAGGGCATAGGTTCCGATGATTACAAATACTACCGCTACAAAGAAAAGCATCAGTGCCTCAAGTGGCGTTTTAACTGACAGGGCAATTCCATAGCCCGCCCCCAGCGAAATCAGCCCGATCACGGTAACGATCCAGGAAGATTTTGGTTCTTTCTCCCCATGTTGTCCGCCTTTTAGGAGATCGATGGGGTTTGAGAGTTTTACTTGTAAAAAATTCGTCAGGAGCGTCAAGCCAAAGATCACCAGAAACACCCCGGTAGTGATTAACAGCCCCCAATAATCAATATGAAAACTTAAGGGGCTCTTGAAATGAACGATATTCAAAAGCAGTAAAAACAGCAGTTTGCCAATCAGTATGCCGCCGATCAGTCCCAGGCTCAGGCTGATCACCGTCACAAAGACGGTTTCATAAAATAACACCCGGGCGATATGCTTTTTTTCCAGGCCCAGGATGCTGTATAACCCGAGTTCTTTTTTGCGCCGCTTGATCAAAAAACTATTGGTGTAGAAAAGAAAGATCACCGCAAAAATACCGATTACGATGATGCCCAGAAAAAGTATGATTTTTAAATTCGTAGATCCGGGCATTTGATCGAGGCCCTTATTACTGTGGATCGAAACCATGGTGTAAAAAGCAATGATTGATCCGATACAGGTTAGAATATAAGGAATGTAGGTATTTCCATTCTTCTTGAGGTTAACCAGTGCCAGCCGGGGATAAAAGAATTTATTCACAATCCTCACCTCCCGACGCCAGCACCGACAACGTATAGGAGATTTTCTGATACATATCATCGTTGCTCATCGAACCCCGATAGATCTGATTGTAAATTTCGCCATCTTTAATAAACAAAACCCGGTTGGCATGACTGGCAGCTGCCACCGAATGAGTAACCATCAGAATCGTCTGACCCAGTTCATTGATGGCTGAAAAAATCTTTAGCAGATTCATTGCCGCCTTGGAATCCAGGGCTCCGGTCGGCTCATCGGCCAGTACCAGCTTGGGCTGGGTAATCAACGCTCGGGCCACAGCCGCCCGCTGTTTTTGTCCCCCGGAAACCTCATAGGGAAATTTCGGCAAAATTTCTTCGATGTTTAATCGTTTGGCCAAGGGACCCAGTCGGCTGTTCATTTCCTGATAATTTTTTTGAGCCAGCACCAGCGGCAAAAAGATATTATCCTGAATCGAAAAGGTATCGAGCAGGTTAAAGTCCTGAAAAACAAAGCCCAGATTGTCCCGCCGAAAGGCTGAGATCTCACTGTCCTTGATGGTAACAATGTTCTTTCCATCAAGAAATACTTCGCCACTGGTAGGCTTATCCAACGAGGCCAGAATGTTGAGCAGGGTCGTTTTTCCCGAACCGGATTCCCCCATAATAGCCACGTACTCGCCCTGGTCCACCGAGAAGCTGACGTTGGATAATGCCTGAACCTGATTTCCGCCAAAACGGGTGGTATAAATTTTCTTTAAATTCTTTACTTCAAGTAATCGCATATTTTTTCCCCTGATCTTAGATTTATTTTATCGATAACCAAAGTATAACGAAAAAGAAAAGCGCCAGCCATCGCTTTGGCTTACATTTCGGTTGTTAATCTTACACTTTTGTAAGATTGGCCTATAACGCTTCAAAGCCTCGGGTTGCCAGATCAATGCTGACCCGGGTACCCTGACCCACCTGGGAGGATACCGTGATCGAATGTGAGAGCTTATTTAACACCTGCTGACAAAGATAAAGACCAATCCCAGTGGATTTTTTATCCATTCTGCCATTGTAACCAGTAAAGCCCCGGTCAAAAATCCGGGCTATATCTTCGGCCCGGATGCCGACGCCGGTATCTTCGATGATCAGGGTTTTTTCTGCGCACTGATCCAGATAAATGGAAATCTTACCCTGATTAGTGTACTTCAGGGCATTGGAAATAATCTGTTCCAACACAAAAACCAGCCATTTTTCATCAGTCAGAACCCGGCAATCGAGTTCTGCCAACTCCAGCGATATTTTTTTATTGATAAAAATAATGCCATATTTTTTCACCGCCTGTCTAACCAGATCCCCCAGATCATACTCAACCAGTAGCAAGTCTGCGGACATGCTCTCCAGCCTTAAATACTGCAGCACCATCTCCACGTATTGTTCGATCTTAAAAAGCTCCTGCCGATATGCACTGATCCGTTCCCGTTCCCCCTCTTCGGTCTGCAGCAACAACCCCATGGCCGAGATCGGGGTTTTAATCTGGTGGGCCCATAAGGTGTAATAGTCAATCATATCGGTTTGACGGTTATCAAACTGAGAGATCAGTTCAGCCCGGCTCTTGGCCAGCACCCGGATCAAGGTTTGATAATTCTCTTCCAGTAAACCCCGGGGCTTTGGTAATTCCCCTAACCCGGCAGTGGCCCCGCTAATTGCTGCATTCAAACGCTGATGTTTTTGATAAAAGCGCCAAAAATCGATACTGGCAAAAACGACTGCCAGTGCCGTTACTAATTCGGCACTGTAAACAATCGGCTCCAGCGGCAGATAGTAGAGCGCATAGACCAGCGCATAGACCAGCATCATTAACACAAAGGCAGCAATTACCTTGATCCGGCTTTTCAGGTAGGCCTTAAAAACAAATGTCATGTTCATCTTAGTCTCCAATCAAATAGCCAATGCCCTTTTTGGTGGCAATAAAATCCGACAATCCGGCCTCATCCAGTTTTTTGCGGAGCCTGGCGATATTAACCGTTAGCGTATTGTCATCCACAAAGCAGTCACTGTCCCAGAGCCGTTTCATAATCACATCCCGGGAAACCACTTCGCCCTTGTTTTCCAGCAGAATCTGGAGGGTCTTAAACTCATTTTTGCTCAGCTCCACTTTTTGATCCGCATAATGAAGGCTGGCATCACCGAGATTCAAAATCGCACCTTTATGTTCCAGCAGGTTGACCTGACCCTGAAAGGAGTAGGTTCGCCGCAGTAGGGCCTGAATTTTTGCCATCACCACCGCCAAATCAAAGGGCTTGGAAATAAAGTCATCCCCGCCCATATTCATGGCCATAACGATATTCATATTGTCACTGGTGGAGGAAATAAAGATAATCGGCACCTTGGAAATTTTGCGGATCTCGCTGCACCAGTGGTAGCCGTTAAAAAATGGCAGCGAGATATCCAGAAGCACCAGCTGGGGATCGTAGGCCACAAAGTCATCCAAAATATAATGAAAATCGTCGATGGCCGCTGCTTCAAGTCCCCATTTTTCCAAATGATTTTTCAGTGCCCTGGCAATAATCTGATCATCTTCGATAATTAGTATTTTATACATAGAATCCATCCAATCATTTTTTATCCGGCAGACAAAATACTCATGAGCAAGGCGAAACAGGCATGATTCGTTGCCGGTTATTCACTATTATAAAGCAAATTAAGCAGATTTCAAAATCCAACTGATTAGATTGTTCATATTTTTTAAAACTCGTCAATAACAACTATATAAAAATCCGGTAAATGGGTATAGATTTAATAACGACACGGTTAATTATTTGGATGATCAATTCCCTGCCATTTTTTAACTTTTGTAGCGCAGAATTTTTACGTGTTTCGATTCCAACCCGGACAAGGAGGGGTAAAAATGACTGATCACGAACACTCACCTGACCGCAATGACGCCAAATCAGCTCATGACGAATTAAATTGGGCTGAACTGGAGCGAACTGAGGTCGACTCAAATCAAAACCACTCATCACCAATTGTTCCACCACCAAAAAAAAGCAAAAAAAAATTGATTATCATCCTGGCAATTGTTGGTAGTATTCTGATTCTTGGTAGCCTCACTTTTTTCCTGTACAATCAGTTTGCCTCAGCCAATCTGACCAGTGAAGAAAAAATTGAGAAAACCACCGATCAGGATGAACTAAAAAAACTCTATGACGAACTGCTCAGTTCCTATGCAACCTCCGGAAAATCCGAAGCTGAAATTCTGGCCTTACTGGAACGGGCCGCCAAAGAAACTGGGGATCAAAGCTACATTCAAAACAAAGACAGCTATCTGGTTAAAAAGCCCAGTTTTAACCTGGCTCCGGGCAGCTATGAGGGTACCCAAAACCTGGAAATCATCAAGGGTAACTCTGGTGATACAATTTATTATACCATTGATGGCAGTGTTCCTGACAAGACCTCGCCAAAATACACCAGTGCCATTCCCCTACCCCTTGGCGAAACCACGGTTAAAGCCGTCGCAGTGAGCGATAAAGGCTTTTCCAGTGCAACGATTGAAGGAAAATACATCCTGACCGCCCCCCAAGCCAATACCCAGTCTGTGCTAACCCCGGAAGAATTCATTAACAAAATCTATGGCGTATGGTATAAAACCGATTATGGCAATTCGTTGTCGATTTCTCAAACGACCTATACCGAGCACATCCCCAACCCTCTTAGCAATGCAACCGGTGATTATAGTGTTGTTTCAACCACTGATAACGGCGGGACCATCAAGGTTCTTAATTTTACGGTTGAAGGCTACAATGCAGGTGATATCCTGATTGAATTTGATTTTGGAACCCCTGGTGATAATCAGATGCGGCTCCGTCATGAAGGCAAACCCTGGTGGGACTATGCCGCTGCTGAATATATCGGTAGCGGTCAATATCATTTACCTTTCCAATTTGCCGGATCCGATATTATTACCCTGAATTAGCGCACTACTGCCAATACTAAAAACTCCCAGTCGTATGACCGGGAGTTTTTCTGGGTTACAGTTATTAAATTCTATTCCACACTCCAGGCTTCCACATTAGGAATGGTGTTTTCCTCGCCGCCATCGGTGGTGTAGGTATAGAGGTATTCAACGGTACCCCAGACCGTTACCATTTGACCTTCAACCAGCGGTGCTTCACCCGAATTCAAGCGATAATAAACCTGAACCATCTGATTAGGATCATCATTGACATCCATGATAAAATCACAGAAGTATTGCTGATTTTCATAATTTTCATAAACCTGAAAAACCCGCCCTGTCATCTTGACTTTTTTTCCAGTTTCGTTTTTGGCGTTATCAACGATTTCGGCGTAGGATATTTCTGCGGTTTGCGCTTTAAACGGATCCAGGCGCACCTTTCGCTGAACCAGCGTCTCGTTATAGTAGCCCATGTCAAAATCACCTTCGTAAATCACCTCGCCATAATAGTTGTAAAGCGTACCCTGTCCGTCATAACGATTATCAGTGTAATTGCCATCATATATGAGATTCTTATTAAGATATTCTTGTCCCGGCCCATTTAACAAATCATTCTGGTAGTAGCCTTCCTGCATAAACCCATCTTCCCAGACAGTTTGCCCGCTCCCCTGAAAATGACCTTGTTCCCATTCGCCCTCATAGGTCCAGGCCACTTCATCCTCGTCGGAAACAGTAAAGACACCATTCCCCTGGGGTAAACCTTTGACCAATTGACCCGTATAAGTGCCGGTTTTCTCACCAAACGACAAGGCCAGAGTGATTTCCTGATTTTTTACCGACTCTGACTTGTTGCCAAAAATTCCCGGGATCAGCGAACAGCCCGACAGGAACACGACTAAACCAAGCATTGTCAGTAGCACCATTAATTTTTTCATTACTTAACCACCTCTTTTCATTTTATCAGAACTATCCTTTTACCACCAAAAAACTAATACTCCCAACCCCGGCTATTCATTTCTTCAATGGCGCTGGCCACCAAATCGACAAAGATCTCAAGCATTTGCTCGCCTTTTTTTATGCTGGCTTTTGTGGGGTCGCCAGTGGCCCCAGTGGCCGTGAGTTCCTTGATATCCCAGATAATGTCAACCTTTTCATTGATCTTAATGACATTTTCCGGTACCTGGGATACCGCATCTTCCAGCTTGACCAGTTCCGGGCGTAGCGCCATCATAATCGAGGTTTCGCCTTCACCGCCATGGCCCAGTCCGTTCCAGACTTCAAAGCGGTCACCCATAATCGGGCCAACCTTGGTCCACCAATCCGGCAGATAAAGAAATTTTGCCTCGCGATGGCGATCCTTGACCTTATGGGCGGCTATTTCGAGCGCCGGAATATTACCGTCATGACCATTTAGAATATAAATGTGTTTGATGCCATTGTTAATCAGACTCTCAAAGATATCCTCGGCAATGGCAATCTCGGTTTCATAGCGCAAGGTGATTGACATCGGGTAAGAGTTATAATGAATCGAAGTCCCAAAGGGAACGCAGGGTAGCACTACCACATTGTTAAGCTTCTGCGCCACGCGTTTGGCCACCTCGGAGGGCACAAAAAAATCCGGCCCCAGGCAGCAATGCCAGCCATGGCTCTCGCAGGATCCAAAGGTCACAATGGCGGTGACCTGATCGGCATTTTTTAACAGTTCCTGAACTTCCAGGGCGGTCATTTCGTTAAGCATTACCTTTTTCATTATAAAATTCCTTTCAATCAAATTGTTTCTTAGACTTTTGCACAAGTGCCGTGAGCTTCGCATTCAGTTTCGCACGAAACAATTTTTACACTGTACGGCGTACAGGCTATCGCCTGTTCGCCTACACGTTACAAAATTGTTTGTGGAAACTAAACGCAAAGCAATTTTTGATCAACTCTTTTGAATTTTAGAATTGCTTAAATAGATTCTGATTTATATTTACCCACTTTTTCACCAGTCAGTTGTTGTGAATAAAGATTTTTATTAAATCCGGTCAGCTTCAACCAGTAGTTTCAGCTGGTCTAAAAAAGCTGCCATCCAGAGATTGTCCTGAAGGATGTATTCCGGGTGGGCCATGACTTCCTCCGGCCGCTGTACAAAATCACTGGGGATCATTTCATCGCCGCAATTTTTAATCAGATCTTTAATAATTGCCTGGGTATTTTCCAGATGAAACTGAAAGCCAAAAACCCGTTTCTGGTAGACGAAGGCCTGGTTTTGACAGGCGGCACTGGCTGCAATGACGGTGGCCTCCGGCGGCAACTCGACAAAGGTGTCCCCATGCCAGTGAAACACGACTGGATTGTCCGGGAAAAAGGCAAACAGTGGCGATGCTTTGGCTTCTTCAAAAAACGTGATCGGAAACCAACCGATTTCTTTTTGCTTATTTTTCACAACCTTCCCGCCGATGATATCCGCAATCAACTGACTGCCGAGACACAGTCCTAGGACTACCTTGTTGGCTTCAATAGCGGCTTTAATGAATGCTTTTTCGGCCTTCAGCCAGGGGTATTGCGCTTCTTCATAAATGTTCATCGGCCCCCCCATCACCACCAGCCAGTCAAAATCACTCACCTCTGGAAGCGCTTCATCGTTATACAATTGTGTCGCAGTGACGGGATAATTGTTGGCTTGGGCCCATTTTAGAATACTGCCGGGATTTTCAAAGGCGACGTGCTGTAAATAGTGAATTCTCATCTGTGACCTTCCTATCTGAATAGTTATCAGTATTTTTTATAGCAAGTATACCATTTTCGGCGCTTTTTCAAAAATATTTTTTATTAAAAGAAATTTATTCCAATAAAAAAAGCGCATCCATAAGAAAATGCACTTCTTTTATTGGTGCTCAAATTTTTGGCCAGAAAAATCTAAGCAGAGGAATAATGTTTTCTATCAAAAATGTAAATTAATGAAAGCAAGGTAAATTCGGGGATGTCACACACCATCCCCGAGGAAGGGTATTAAATACTGACTTGGAGATGTCCCTTTATTCGAAGAGATTCTAAAATTGGCTAGGAGAAAGTAACCAACTGCCGGAAATCACACACTTCCCGGTTCGCTTGCGATCGTCACCGACGGCAAGACGAAAAAAAATCCTTCTCCAACGGAGAAGGATAAAAGAATCATACTTACAAATCTAAATATAATGCTCTTAAAGTCCTCTAAATCGGAGGTTGTTAAGAAATCACTACAAACAGGTCTTCTGGCTTAACAATCAACTTTCCATCTCCCTTCCCGCTAATTTCTTAACAGTGGCTATGAGACGGTCATCATGTTTTACAGCTGCGATTACAGCAAAGGATTTACACCTTTTTCCCTTGAATATAGGACAAGTTCACTATTTAATTGAATTCATTTTACACTAAGAACGTCTTCTTGTCAATAGCAGTTTTGCTGCAATTCCGAAAGTGTCGCAAGCTTACCAATCAGTTTTGCACGAAACAATTTCTACACTGTACGGCGTACAGGCTATCGCCTGTTCGCCTACACGTTACAAAATTGTTTGTGAAAACTGCTTGGACGCAACCATTGTTCGTTTTATTGAGTTTCGTAAATACCGAAACGGTTGTTTACTTCACATCGCCGGTGATAATAAAAATTGGATTGGCGGCCTTTAACATCGTTAAACCACCGATGCCTTCGCCCCGGCTGATACCGACCTGAATCAGTTCGACATTGTCAAAATACTGATTCATCAACGTGGTGGCCTGGGCGGCGTTCTCCAGGGTCACAAAGTTGGCAATGACCCGGCCGCCGGGGCGGGTATTGGCTTTGCACCACTGAAAAAGGCTTTCCATATTCCCACCGGAACCGCCGATGATGACTCGGTCTACCGGCTCTTTGATTTCAGCCAGCGCCTCAGGCGCCTTACCGGGAATAATCACCACGTTATCGGCATTAAAATGGTCTTTGTTTTTTTGCACCAGCTCCAGTGCTTTCTCTTTGGCTTCCACGGCATAGACCTTGCCATTTTCTGCAGCATAGGCCGCTTCCATGGTCAGACCGCCGGTACCGGCGCCGATATCCACCACCACGTCACCCGATTCAATTCCCAGTAGCGAAATGGTTAAAATACGGATTTCCCGTTTGGTCATTGGGGCCTTGCCGCGAATATAGGCCTCGTCCTTGTATCCTGCTATCTTACTCATTGATCACCACCACGACTGCCAGTCCTTCCTCCTGATAACTCAGGGCTTCTGCCATCGTTAAGCGGGTGATCTTCTCATTAGGATAGGACAGCTCTTCGCCGACATAAAGAATACTGTTCTCGCAACCGGCTGTCTGCAGGATTCCGGCAATAAAGGCCGTATTATTATTTTTGTCGGTAAGAATACCCAGCTTTTTGTTTTCTGCCAGCGCCGCCGCCAAATCCTGATCCCGACCGTGCAAGCTCAAAAGCCTCGCATCCTCCCAGCTAATAGCCAGTTTGGCAAAAAAATACTGCAGTGAGCTGATCCCAGGAATACAGACAATGTCCTTTTCCGGCACCAATTTTTTTGCATAGGTCAGCAGACTATAAAAACCGCAGTCCCCGGAAACTACCAGGGCGGTTTTGCGGGTCTGATAGCCCTTAGCAACCTTTTCCATCAGCTCACTGAGAGGGGTTCCCTTGCCGATAAAAAGCATCTCCTTGCCACTGGCATCAAAACTTTCGGCGTGGCGGGTGCCACAGAGAATCACTTCCGCTGCGGCAATTTCTTTTAAGGCGATCGGTAAGATATAATCCGGATGCCCCGGTCCCAATCCAATAATTTTTAATGGGTACATAATCGTTTCCTCAACTCTTCTGCGTCTTTGCTTTGTCCTAAAAAGCCATGGATCTTGGAAAACAGCACCACTTCGATATCAATAGTGCCATAAACCCGATCAGTGACTTTCTTCTTTACCACTTCGGCCAGCTGATTAAAATAGTCCGGCAGATTTTCGGCCAGGATTATATCGGTGGCTTCGTCGGTGGTTTTGGCGGCCATGATTTTTGCCATGGTATCCCGGGATGCACCCAGGATACCGGCATGGGCGGTCAGAATCTCCATCCGGCCATCAGCCACGCTGCTATGGGTATTAAATATTCCGCCCGCTACCTTGACAAGCTTACCCAGATGCCCAATTAAAAGAATTTTATCAAAACCCATCCGCTCGGCCTCATCCAGCATAAAGCCGATAAAATTGCTGGTCTTAACCAGCACATCTTCATTAAGCCCCAGTTCCTCCGAGAAGTCTTTGCCATAATTGCCGGGCACAAAGATGATTTCATTAAAGCCCTTGGCATGAAGCACCGAGAGTTCCAATTTCAATGAAGCTTTCCAGGCCTCTTCACTCATCGGTTCCACAATGCCGGTGGTGCCGATAATTGACAGTCCGCCTTCAATCCCCAGCTTGGGATTAAAGGTGCGCTTGGCCAGCTCAACTCCCTGGGGAATCGACAGCTCCACCTGCCAGCCTTTGGGTAAATCGGGCCGATGCTTGATGGCATCAGAATCCAGAACCGCACGAATTTCCTGGGCGATCATCTCTCTGGGGGTGGGATTAATGGCCGGTTGACCTGGGGGGATGCTGAGTCCCACCGAGGTCACGATACCGACGCCAATGCCGGCAGCAAAGCTGATCCCATCCTGATCAGATGGGGTGACCTTTGCAAAAATCTTAATGCCATTGGTCACATCCGGATCATCCCCAGCGTCTTTGACTACCGAACAGGACGCTTCGTACTCGGAAAAAGTCTGATCATGAAGCACCAGATCCAGGGGCCAGCCTTTGGGCGTATTGATTTTTACCGTATCCCATTTCTGCTGATTTAAAAACATCAGCAGGGCGGCTTTGGTGGCCGCCGTCGCACAGGAACCGGTGGTATAACCATAACGCATTATTTTGCCATTTTTTTCGACGGTTTTATTAAACATCAAAACCCTCCCTTACTGAAGGGGATAATTCTTCTTGATTAATAAGGTCGATAAGTAAGGAATCTTACCCTTTAACACCTCAATATCCCGGATCACCTGCTGGGTTTCCATGCCAATGTTGGACACCAGCACAAAACTTTTCTCCAGCCCCCGGGCTTCCAGCTCCGCTGCCATCCAGGCATTGTTGGCAGAAATTTTCATCACCACAATGTTCTGGTGGGCATCCAGGATCGCCCGGATTTCTTCCACCGGCTGGGTCATGGCCACAATCCCCAGTGATTCTTCGCCCTGGGTCAGGGGAATGTTCAGTTGGGCCCCCAGATTACAAAATGATGGCACCCCGGACAGGGTGATCACTTCAATATCCCGTTTTAACAAGTATTCCATCACATAAGAATAGGTGCTGAAAACCATCGGGTCACCCAGGGTAATAAAAGCGACATCTTTGCCCTGGTTAAGGAGTACCTCTATTTCGTCGGCATTCTCCTGCCACTGTTTTTCAAGAGCTTCCCGTTCTTGAGACAGGGAAATCATTGGGAAATTCATTTCTACAACCTTGGAAAGATCGGAAATGTGGCTTTTAACTATTTCAAAGGCAACACTGGTGCTGCCCATTTTTTTTACCGGCGTAATCACTGCATCACAGGCATCCAGAACTTTAGCCGCCTTAACAGTAAGCAGATCCGGATCTCCGGGACCAACCCCGATACCATAAAAAATTCCTTTTTTTGATTCTGTCATCATCCTTACCATTCCCTTCCCAGTTGATAGAGCATGGCGTTAAGAATGGCCGCCACCACCGGGCTGCCGCCTTTGCGGCCGTTGATGCGGATGATCGGGCTGTCGATTTGATCCAGGGCTTCCTTGGATTCGGCCGCCCCGACAAAACCGATGGGGGCACCAATAATCAAGGCTGGTTTGGCAGTACCCCGTTTCACCTGTTCAATTAAAGTATAGAGCGCAGTCGGTGCATTGCCGATGGCAAAAATGCCAACGCTGTCATCTTTTAAGGCTTTTTCCATACTGACGGTTGAGCGGGTAACGCCCCGTTCTTTGGCTTCGGCAGCGACATCGGCGTCGTGGACAAAATTGACAATTTCAATGCCGTGATCGGCCAGTGCTTTTTTATTGACGGCGACCTGAATCATCCGGGTGTCGGCGTAGATTTTTTTGCCCTGTTTCAAGGCTTCCATCCCACTTTCATAGCCGCTATTTAAAATTTCCAATAAATCGGCATACTCAAAATCGGCGGTGGTGTGAATAATCCGTTTGACCATTGGCGCAATCGCTTCCGGAAAAACCTTGTCTCCCAACTCTTCAGTAATAATCTCAAAACTACGCTCTTCAATTTCTCTCGGGTTGTTAATGTATTCCATCTTGTCTCGCTTTCGTAAATGAATTTTTTTATTTATTGCATCAATCGATGCTCTATTTTTACACCGTTTCGGTGATAATTTTTATTCCGCCGGGGATCAGGCGATTGTGATAGATTTCGGCGTAAACCGAATCGGGAACAAATTTTTTAAAGGCCTTGTGGAAATCCTCTTCCTGAAAATCACCCTTGTCATACATAATCCCAATCACCGTGCCACTATGGCCGATGACGGTGCCCAATCCGCCAAAATCCCGGGACAGACCAATCAGACAATCCAGATAGTTCTTATTTAACCGCTTCTGGTTAAGGATAGCGCTCTTGGTACAAGCCGCGCCGATATCTTTCAGGCTGTTGGTGCGCACCCCTTGTTCAAACTGAGCGACAATTTCGGCAAAGGTTTCTAAATCCTCTGGTGAATAGTCATCCTGGGTTTCATTAAAGGTCATGGTATCAATGCCGCCATGAAAATCAACAATCAGGATGTCCGCCGACACGGTGCCGTCAAATTCCTTTAGCACCGAGCCACTGATATGATTAAACAAATTTAATTCTTCAAACATCAAATTATCGGAGGGCTCAATGGTCGTGCACAGGGCACCGATCTCTTTGGGGGTCAGACCCAAGTTAAAATATGCCGAAAGTCCGGCGGCCATGCCGGCAATGTCAGCGGTACTGCTGGCCATGCCTTTCTCCAGCGGAATCTCGCTGGTCATGGTAACATGCAAATGCTCCATTTCCGGCTGGGGAATTGCAAAGTGCCGGAAAACTGCTTCGACCAGTTTTTTTGTTTTGAGTTTAAGACACTCAATATTCCCCGGACCTTCTTCAAGAATAATCCGGGAATAACGGTCAATCGGGCTGGATACCAGACAGGGGCTGCCATCATACCAGCCCTGGATGTATTCGCCGCAGGTGCCCGGGGTTTTAACTGTAACCCGCCTCATGCCTGCCCCGCTTGGTGCTCAAGAACCACATTTAAGAGACTGGTTAAAAACAGCGGATTGCTGTAAAAATGAATATGAGGATAGCCAGCCAGAACGTTTTTCTGGCGATAGCCGCAAGTCCAGGTTTTACCTTTTTTGGTGATCACATAGGCAGTCGGCAAGGCTTCGGTGGTACTCACCAGACTGTGATGAAATTCGTGTCCCCGGATCTCGATGGTTTTGCCGCACAGATAGGCGGCGATATTGACATAGCCAAACCGCTGCAGCCGTTTGGTCATCTGAGCATCGGCCTCGAAAAAGCCCACTGCTGGATTGGTTTCGCCGCTGTTTAAGGTCATCGAGTTGGTTAAATACATCAGCCCGCCGCACTCGGCATAGCAGGGTAGTCCTGCTTCCAGCTTACTTTTGATATCGGCGATCATTGCGGTGTTGGCTGCCAGCTCGGCGCCGAAGATTTCCGGAAAGCCCCCGCCGATATATAGGCCGTCGAGTGATTCAGGTAGACTTGCATCATTTAATGGACTGAATTCGACCACTTCCACCCCGGCATGCTTAAGCGCCATAAAATTGTCATCATAGTAAAAATTAAAGGCCCGGTCTTTGGGCACACCAATGCGCAACCCCTGATATTTAACGGCGTAGTCTGCAAAAGGATCGGCATAAGCCCTGACCTCCTGATCGTGCTGGCTGATTTTCCATAAGGTATCGAGATCAATATGGGCTTCGGCCAATGCTCCGGCCATATCCACCTTGTCCCGGAAATCAGCAATCTCTTCCACTGGCACCAGCCCCAGATGACGGCTGTCCATAACAATATCGGGATTGTTGGGGAAATACCCCAGACAGGTCACATCGTTATAGGCTTCTATCATTTCTTTTAATAAGAGATAATGGGATTCGGTTGAGATCCGGTTGATGATGACCCCGGCAATTTTGGTATCGGGATCAAAATCGACATAGCCTTTAACCATTGCCGCCGCACTTTTGGCCATGCCCCGACCATCGATGATCAGAATCACCGGCGCATCAATGGTTTTAGCCAGATAGGCGCTGCTGCCGACATCCGATTCCAGACTATGGCCGTCATAAAGACCCATCACCCCTTCAACGATACCCAGATCGTTTTCTGCCAGACGACGGGAGAATAACCCCCGGATCGTTTCTTCGTCTAACATCCAGGTATCCAGATTAATGGACGGCTCGCCGGTTACAAAGCGGTGAAACATCGGATCAATGTAATCCGGCCCGGTTTTGAAGGGCTTTACCCTCAGTCCCCGTTTCTTGAAGGCCGCCATGATGCCCATGGTGACGGTTGTTTTGCCGACGTTACTGCTGGCTCCGGCCAGCATAAAATAATTCATAATTGTGTCTCCTTTTTCCAATGACATATCTCGTTATTCGCATTCACTGATCGACCGCTAAAAACCGTTTAATACGAAATTATTTATCTTCAATTAGCGTCAAGGCTTTAACTATTTCAATAAATTCCTGATGATCATCAATTTCATTAACCGTCTTGTGCTTTTTGATCGCTTCCAGCCGCTTTTGCAGCTGACCTTCGGTAAAATCATTATTCAGACAATTGCGGTGGAAATATATCTCCCCCGGTAGCTTTTCCAGACCGTTTAGATTTGTAATGTTGCCGTGGCCAAAGGGCAGATCAGAAATCAGAATCAGGTCGCTCTTAGCCATAACGGCCAGGTTTTTAACCTGTTTTTCACTGCTGATGGCCGTAAAGGGGCTTTCTTCAATCATCGGAATCCCCAGTACATCACAGATAGTCCAGTCATCGCTGCCCTGGTTGACCACCCCGGCGGTGAGCTGATGACCCATGGCTTCGAGTTCTTCAAGCACCTGGGACGCCCTGTTGCCGCCGCAGATCACATGAATCCGCAAGCTGCGGTAGTCCTCCGATTCTTTAATCACCCGCAGGGGAATAATTTCCGGTTTTCCAAACAGCTTGTTCTCCTTGATAAACATTTTCATCTCATAGACTTTTTTAAGGTTAGGCTCGGTGATCACATCTTTGGGGATGCCATCGACAATCGCCTTGCCGTCTTTCATTAAAATCAGGCGGTTACAGTAACGGGCCGCCAGATTAATATCATGCAGCACGGCCACCACTGTCATCGATTTTTTCAGATTAAGATCACGAATCAGCTCCATCACTTCAATCTGGTGGTGGATATCGAGGGCGGAGGTGGGTTCATCCAACAGAATGATGTCCGGTTCCTGGGCAATCGCCCGGGCAATAATCACACGCTGCTTTTCCCCGCCGCTGAGATTATTGTAAAGCCGTTTTCTAAACGGGAGGGTCTTGGTAGCCCGCATCGCCTCCGTCACAATGTGGTAGTCATTCTGACTTTCCCTGGTCCGATAACTTAAGTAGGGGTTTCGTCCCATCAGAACAATATCCTCAACGGTAAAATCATAGTCGATATCAAAGGACTGGGGCACGACTGCAATCATCTGGGCCCGTTCCCGTTGGCTATAGCGGGTATTGTCCTTTTCTTCCAGGGTGATGACCCCGGATTTCACCGGCAACAAACCGGATAAACATTTTAACAGGGTTGACTTCCCGGTGCCGTTAGGACCAATCAGGCCGACAAACTCACCCTGGCAGATGGTGGCGTTAAAGCCCTTAAGAATATCTTTTTCACCATAGCCGGAGACCACATCCTTAAAATCCAGCATGACTTTTGGCATTAATCGTTCCATCTCAGGCACCTCCTTGCTTGCGTTTTCTAAGCAGATAGACAAAGAAAGGCCCGCCAAAGGCGGCGGTGATAATCCCAACGGGAATTTCCTGCCCGGCCACCGTTCGGGCCAGGGTATCGCAAAGAATCAGAAAGGCCCCGCCAAAGAGCAATGAGAATGGAATGAGTACCCGGTGTTTGGGCCCGGTTACCAACCGCACAATATGTGGCACCACCAGTCCCACAAAGCCGATGATCCCAGTTACCGAAACCACCGCCGCCGTCAGCAGGGACGAGGTAATCAGAATTTTCTTTTTTAACCGTTCGGTATCGACGCCCAGCTGGGTGGCGGTTTCCTCGCCCAGGAGCATGATATCGAGCTCCCGCACTGAAGTCAGCATGATCACCCCGCCAATCAGCACATAGGGCAGGACTGTTAAAACCTGATCCCAGCCCTTGCCGTTTAAACTGCCCATGATCCAGAACATAATCTGGGTCATCTCTTCCTGATTAAAAATCATCAGTAGATACATAATCGCACTGATGGTTTGACCAATGGCAATCCCGCTGAGCAGCAATGTCGCCACCGGTACCTTGCGCCCAACCCGGGAAATATTATAAACCACCAGAATCGTGGTAAAGGAACCAACAAAGGCTAAAATCGCCGTACCATTCATTCCGAACAAACTGCTGGAAAAATTCATGACAATACCAATCGTCGCCCCCAGCGCCGCCCCGGAGGACACTCCTAAAATATAGGGGTCGGCCATCGGGTTTTTAAAAATGCCCTGGTAGGCGGCGCCACAGATAGCCAGCACGCCACCGGTAATAAAGGCCAAAATAATCCGGGGCAGACGGACATTCCAGATAATCGCAATGGCCCCGTCACTGATATTTTCCATCCCCAGATCGATATGAAAAATCTGATCCAATAGAATTTTATTGGCATCCCAAAAAGAAATCGATGCCACCCCCAATAAGGTACAGACGTAAATGATGATGATGCACATGGCAATGGACAGGATGATGCCATATTTCTTGACGGTATTCTTCATGTATTCTCCCACTAATCATTTTGTCTGTTCACCCCCTGAGTCTCTCTACTTAAGAAAACCAGGGGGCGAACAGCCTTCGCCCCATCAGACAAACTTATTTGGTAAATATTTCCGGATAAATGCTTTCGGCTATTAAGGCCATCCCCTCAATAATTCGGGGACCGGGCCGCTGAATCATATCACTTTCCGGGGTCAGGTATTCAAAGTAGATCAGTTGATCATTAATGATCGCATTGATCTTATCAAAACCAGCGGTGGCTTTAACATCCTCCGGTTTGGTATAAAGCGAAATATAAACATCCGGATTATCAGCAATGATTTCTTCGGTGCTGAGCTGCGGCCATTGTTCTGCTCCATCAGCGGCAATATTGACGGCGTTCAAATCGGTCAGCATCGAATCCAAAGTGGACCCGGGACCAGCGGTATAGAATTTTCCGATATCAAAGAAAACTGACTTTTGGGTTTTGGCAGTCTTCGCCTTTTCGATTAACGCTTCTCGGTCAGCTTGCATTTTTTTAACTATTTCAGTCGCTTTGTCGTTGGCATTGGTGACCTCGCCAGCCTGAACAATATTGGCCAGGACGCCGTCAATATTGGCAGCATTAAAGGTAATTACCTTGGCGCCAGTGGCTTCCAACTGTTGTTTGATATCATCGGAGACAAAATCCGAGGCCACCACAATATCCGGTGCCAACTCAATAATTTTTTCCAGGGTTGGTGCGTTAAAACTACCAATATCGGTCACGGCTAAAGCGGCTTCGGGGTAATCACAGTATTTGGTCCGTCCGACGACCTTGTCCCCCTGATCCAGGGCAAACAGGATTTCGGTTGTTGCCGGAGACAATGAGACGATCTTCTGGGGTTCTTTTTCAATGGTCACTGAATTACCGGCATTATCGGTTACCGTGACCGGGTAAGTAGTCGAGCCGCTTTTTGTTTCGACGCCTGATTCATCCGCTGTCGTTTTGCCTGGCTGACAGCCGGTAAAGGATACCATTAAAGCAATCACAGCAAGAATCACCAACCAATTTCGCATGCTTTTCTTTTTCATTTTCGTCCTTCTTTTTCTTTATTTTTTTGCATTTTTTTGCAAAAATAAATCCAGCTTCCTGTGGAGGCTGGATACTAAACAAACGGTTTAATCCTGTTCTTCCCACCGAAGAATATCAATGATTATGAGTGTCCTGACTTATGCGTATTCTTGATTCTCACTTCCCATCCTTAAAGACAGTGGCACAAAAATCTCGTTGGCAATTACAGTAGCGGGGGCTGTAGAGGTCTTCCACCTCTTTCCTCATCACTTCTTTATTTATATTAGTGGCAGTGTATCATAGAATCGGCAACTTTTCAATTGATTATTTTTGCGGTGGTTTTTCATCATTTATGGCCAGACTCTCAAGCACCGCCCGGGCAAAATCAAGCGGTTCCTTTTCCCGCCAGTCTTCATTGGCCAGCACCTCATAGGAAATGGTCGTAATCGTTGGCACGGTCAGAATTTCGGCCATTACCTGATCTAAGGGAATGCTGCCTTCGCCGGGAATCCAGTGGCGGTCAGCCTTAAAATCATTGTCGGACAGGTGCAGGGCCTTAATCCGGTCTCTATACTTTTTTAGAATCCGGCCACAGTTCTGTTCTTCCAGAAAATCGTGGGAGCTGTCATAGCACATCCCAAAGCGGGGGGCATTAATCTGATCGAGCAGATAACAAAGCAGATGCTGCCGGGAAACATTTTCCACCGCCAGATCAACATCGTATTTTTCGGCCGCATCAGCCAACTCGGAGAAGAAGGCCAGGCCTTTATCGAGATCCGGCTCAAATTCATCGAGATCATTGGTGTGCATCACCATCGCCGGGATTTCAAAAGCCTGGCAATCTTTGAGATAATCTTTGAACATCTTTAACTTGGGTTTTATCTCCATCCGGGAGGCGGTCCAGATGTCGCTGTAGCCGATAAAAGGGGCATGGATATTGGTGATCCCCAAACCGTTTTTTCGAACCAACTCCGGGAATTCTTCTTTTTTCAAGGCCCAGGGCTCAAACTCATCCTCCCAGGAAATCATCGCTTCTTCAAAACCGGCATCGGCAATGATTTTGATGCGATCTTCAAATTTCATAAAATAGCCAAACCAGGAAAACATACTATACTTCATAATGGCCTCTCATTCTCAAATAAATTTAGGTTTTTTGCTGATATTTACCCATGCCCTTCAAATTGCCACTCTGGTCATCTTTTAAAAACTGCGCTATAATATCTCTAATACTAAAATTGGAGCGTATTCATGAAAAAATATTACAAAGGCATTCTGATCGGCATTGGCTTTATCGCCTTATCCGCCATTCTTTACTATTCGCATTTTTTGATTTTCAAGGATTCCCATCATATCTTTTTGTATCTGCTGGGCGACATTGCCTTTTTACCGATTGAAGTCTTGCTGGTTTCGGTAATTTTTCATAAGGTCATTGAAGATAAGGACAAAAAAGAACGGCTCAAAAAAGTCAACATGGTGCTCAGTGTTTTCTTCTCCGAGGCTGGTGTCGAACTGATGCAGTTCTTTTCCCGGGAAGATCAACACCTCCCAGATTTTCGGGAATTTCTGCTGATCAAACCGCAGTGGGATAACCGGGATTATAAAAACGCCCTGAAGAATCTGAAGGGGGTTCGCCATCATCTGAGTTTTTCCGGGCCCTGCCTTACGAATCTCAGCGAATTTTTAACGTCGCACCGGGAGCTTTTTTTAAAACTGCTGGAAAACCCGTTTCTGGTTGAGCATGAAACCTTTACCGACCTGATCATGTCACTTTCTCATGCTGAGCAGGAACTGTCCAGCCGCAAAAACCTGCTAACGCTTAATGACAATGATTACCGCCACCTGATGACCGATATTGAACGGGCCTACCAACTGCTGCTGGTGGAATGGCTGCTGTATATGAACCACCAGCGCAAGTCCTATCCGTTTTTGTACTCTTTTTCGATCCGAACCAATCCCTTTGATCCCCAGGCCGAAGTCGAAATTCAATAACCAACGTTCTTCTCAACCTTTAGGGTTATCGCTCAACTACCGTACCGACCAATTGTTAATCTGTTGTTCGCCGCGGAATCGGACAGGCGATGCCATGTCCGCTCCGATGCGTACAACATGATGTAACAATTATCGGTACTGGGTTATCTTGAGACAACAAATAGCTTTTTGATCTTACTCGCTGATCGTTTCCACCGACTCGATAGTATATTTCTGTTTGCTGAAAACCAGCTCCATCAGCATTGACAGGTATTTGATGATCACCGCCAGAATCACAAAGACGCCGAAAAAGCCAAAGACGATGACCAGCATCATTGAGGTATAGCCGGACACCACGTCTTCGGTAACATAGCTGACTAGAGTATAGATGCCGATGCCAAAGGTGGCCACCATCATAAAGACCGCTGCCAACAGGGTCATCTTGTAAGCCACGTTGGTAAACAGAATCAGCGAATCGGCGGCCATTTCTTTGCGCTGATAGCGGGTTTCCTTATCGTAGCCCTTGGTGCAGGAGCGGTCATTGTCGTACTCGATGGTGTCAATCTTTAAGCCACAGTTGGCGTAAACCGCCTTACGGTAGGGAATCGTCTTGCTCATCGAATGGACCCGGTTAATCGCCCGGCGTGACAACACCCGAAAGTTTTCGGTTCGCAGGGGATGGGGGCTGCGGGAATACCGGTTAAAGACTGCATAAAACAGTCGCGAGGTCTTGCGGCCGCATTTTTTCGGGGCGGCATTGACGATATCAAAACCGGTCAGGCTGTGGTAATAGACATCCATCATCAGCTCGGCATCATAATCCATCACCATGTTATCAAATTCAAAGACGAAATCACCGATGGACAGATCAATCCCGGCATTCATGGCCAGCTCAACGCCCTGATAAAAGCTCATGTTGACGACGTTGATGACGGTACCTTTGATGCTTTTGCCAATCTCCCGGATCACTGCCAGGCTGTTGTCATCCGAAGCGTCATTGACGCAGATGATCTGGTAGTTTTCAAAATTGGCACTTAAAACCGCATTGATTTTTTCCAGAAAATCCCGGATTCGCTCTTCATCATTATAAATATAGATCACCGCCGAAACAAAGTTCTTTTCTTTGTCCCGAACGGTCACCTTCTGTTCTTGCTGTCTAGTCATTTTTTAGTACCTCATCCAAATCGTAAACCGTGTTTATTTTTCCCGATAATACCGAGACAAAGGTTGGCTTTTCGCTGACCTTGCGGATCACCGTCGGCCGGGAGTCGTCCACCTCGGAAGCCTTTAAGATCGGCTTCATTGAATAGAGTGAGCCCTCGTAGCTAAAACCGTACTCGGCCTTTAGATATTTCTCAGCCATATTGGACATGTAGGGCCAGGCGGATTGGGGCTTTGCAACGCAATCGTTGCAATTGCCCAGCTGTTCGGGACTGCAATATCCCCAGCTCTTTGTTTGACAGTTAAACTGCGGCAGGCTGTCAAAGGACGAAACATGGGGGGTAAAGGTGACTGAAGTCAGGGAATGATAGCCGCTTTTGCCAAAGGGCATTACCGAAAAAAAAGGCCCGTCCATCACCGTAATGCCGACCTCCCGGAGTTTGTCCTGGGGTTTACAGAGAATGATTTCACAGAGCTCATACTTAATTTTAAAGGGCTCATAACCGGCCAGACTAAGAATCTGATTGGTGGAACCATAGGTGGCGTTAAGCAGGAAGCCCGTTTCTAAAGCGGCACCGCTTTCCAGCGTCAGGACGTAGCTGTCTGGCCCCTTATCAATCTGCTGCAGTCGGACGCCATAGTTGATTTCAACATTTTTCATTCCGGTCAGCGCATCGACAAAAAACTGCCCCAGAATCCCGGCGTCATAGGTATATTCCTTGGTCAGGTAGGCGCCGTCACAAAGGCCCTTTTTAAAATACTTGTCGGGCATTAATTCTTCACAGAGAATCTCGGCGGCCTGACAGAATTGGACAAACTGTTCCCGGTTGGTCCAGCTGAAGCTGTCGCTGGTGGCGTAAACCTGATCAAAGGCACTGTGAATGCAGAAATCATAATCCTTGATAAAACGGTTGAAATAATGGGCTGATTTGATGGCCGTGGCATAAGACCGGGGATAATGATAGCCCATGTGAACCCGGGCCTGGTTGATGTAGGTGGCCCGCTGAAAGGGGGATTTTTCCCATTCCAGCACCAGCACCCGCTCGCCCCGCTCGCCACAGAGCTTGGCGGCATAAAGACCGTAAAGCCCGGCGCCGATAATGATCTTGTCCCATTTGCTTTTGTTTGCGGTCATCTTATTGCTCCAATGCCTTGGGCACAAAAGCATTGATGGCAGCCACTACCGTATCAATCTCAGCGTCGGTCATCCCATAAAAAAGCGGCAGCGATAAAACCTCGTCGGCCAGTTTTTCGGTAATCGGCAGACTGCCCGGGCCGATCTTTAAATACGCATAGGCTTCCGACAGATGGGGTGGGATCGGGTAGTGAATAATACTGCCAATGCCCTGTGTTTCCAGATAATCTTTCAGCTCATCCCGATAGGGCGTGGTCACGACAAACTGATGCCAGACTGTGGTAGCCTGGACCCGCAGCTTTGGCAGCGCAATTACAGGGTTGTTCATTTTGTTAAGATAGGTCATGCAAACCCGGTTGCGGTCGGCATTAAGCGCGTCCAGATAACGAAGCTTAACGTTTAGCAGCCCGGCCTGAAGTTCATCGAGCCGGGAATTGGTGCCGACCACCTTATTATAATAGCGCTTCTCACTGCCGTAAAACCGATACATCCGAAAGGCCTGATCCAGTTCCGGGCTGTTGGTGGTAATCGCCCCACCATCACCAAATGCGCCAAGATTTTTGGATGGATAAAAACTGAAACAGCCGATATCCCCAAAAGAACCGGTCATCTGACCCTGATAGGTGGCGCCATGGCTCTGGGCGCAATCTTCTACCAGATAAAGGTTATGCTTTTTGGCAATCGCCACGATCTTATCCATTTCGCAGCAGGTGCCGTAAAGGTGCACCACCAGAATGGCTTTGGTCTTGTCGGTAATTCTTTCTTCGATTTTGTCCGCATCGATGCTATGAAAGGCGTCCGGCTCGACAAAAACCGGGGTGGCATTGTTTATCGTAATCCCCATGACACTGGCAATATAGGTATTGGCCGGAACGATGACCTCATCACCGGCGCCAATGCCCAAGACCCGAAACGACAGCCACAGGGCATCTAAGCAGTTGCCCAGACCGACGCAGTAATCGGTGCCGACATAACTGGCAAAATCTTTTTCAAAGCGCGCTACCTCATCCCCAAGCACATAGCTGCCGCTTCTTAAAATTTCCAGGGCTTTGTTTTCGTATTCCGCTTGGTGCTCGTTGAAATGCCGAAGTAAATTGTTCGCTGGTACCTTCATCTTAACTCCTTGCTGTCAGCCTTTTGTTCGATCTTCTTTGATAAACTCTGACTTTAAAAATTTGATCTGCTTGAGATAGGATACCACAGTTTTAACAACCTTTACCTTAGTATCGTAATCATCTTTCCAGATTACCGGAATATCATAAACGGCAATGCCCTGGCGCTCGGCCCGCAGCAACAGCTCCACGCAATAAAACCAGCCATTGTCCTGGCTGGAAGCGGCAATTAGCTGATCAAAGGTGTCTTTGCGGTAAAAATCAAAGCCACAGAGGGCATCGGTAAACTTATTTTTAAACACCACGTGCAAAAGGCTATTAAGCCCCCGGGAGGTCAATTCCCGGGTTGGCTTGCGTCCCATCACGGCCGAATTTTTCATCAGCCGGGAGCCCTTAATAATTTTTACATCCGGCTGGTTTGAAAAAATGTCCTTCACTTCTCTTAAGTGCTCAATACTGGTGGACAAATCGATGTCCATATAGCCGATCACTTCACAGCTGTTGGCAGCGGCACCGGTTCGCAGCGCCACGCCAACCCCTTTTTCCGGAGTTTTTAGATATTCGACTTCTTTATACTTTTCACACAAACGGCGGCTGATGGCCTCGGTGGCATCGGTGGAGCCGTTATCGATGATAGTCAGCTGATAATCAAACAGCTTGTTTTTTTTGAGGAATATCAGGGTTTTTAAAATCCCTTTTTCCAAGCGCCGCTCTTCATCGAGAACGGGAAATAATATATTTACTTTCATACGTCATCCTTTAGCTTTTTATTCGTTTAGCTTGGGAATATTTAGATCATAAGGCGGATAGACCACTCCTTTTTCGGTGATGATCGCCGTGACATTCTGGTGCGGGGTGACATCAAAGGCCGGATTTTCCATGGCAACCCCTTCTGGTGCCACCTGAACCCCACCAATATGGCTGATCTCGCGGCAGTTCCGTTGTTCGATGACGATTTCATCGCCGGACATCATCACAAAATCAATGGTCGAGGTTGGTGCCGCCACATACATCGGGATACCATGGGCCTTGGCCAGTACCGACACCGAATAGGTGCCGATTTTATTGGCGACATCGCCATTTACCGCAATCCGATCGGCGCCGACAATGACACCATCAATTTTGCCTTGCTTCATCATCCAGCCCGCCATGTTGTCGGTGATCAACGTTACCGGAATGCCGTCGGCGTGGAGCTCATAGGCCGTCAGCCGGGCCCCCTGTAAAAACGGCCGGGTTTCATCGGCATAGACAGAAATATTCTTGCCCGCTTCATGGGCGGCTCGGATCACGCCCAGGGCGGTGCCGTAATCGGCGGTGGCCAGAGCACCCGCATTGCAGTGGGTCAAGAGGGTATCACCTTCGTGGATCAGTTCGGCACCATGCTTGCCCATGTCCCGGCACATCTGAATGTCCTCGGCACAGATCGCATCGGCTTCCTGTTTTAAGATCGCCACCAGCTCGGCCGGCTCTTTATCGGCATTGGCCGCCATCACGTCTTCCATCCGCTTAATCGCCCAGAATAAATTCACGGCGGTGGGACGGGTAGACGCCAGTAATTCGCAAACTTCTTTCATTTTAACATAAAAAACATCTTTTGGCTCGTTTTGATATTCCAACGCACCAAAATAAACACCGTAGCCAGCGGTTACCCCGATGGCCGGTGCACCCCGGACAATCATATCGACAATCGCTTTGGCAATTTCCCGATAATCGGTATAGGAATTAACAATAAACTCCGTGGGAAGCTTGGTTTGATCAATCAGACTTAGCTTCCCCTCTTCAAAATAAACAGCTTTCAAGCCTACACCTCTAACTTATCGATGAGCTTAAAGATCAGCGCTTTTACTTTTTCGGCATTTTCGTTTAAAACCCGGATGACATCCTCGTTGGTGACTGGCTTAATGTCGGGATGGCCTTCGAGCCCGGCATCGTAATCGGTGGTCAGGGCAATGTTCACCACCGGGATTTCCTGTTCCAGACAGAGATAGCCTTCCGGATACTGGGTCATATTAACCACATCGGCACCCAGCATCGCAAACATCCGGCTTTCGGCCACGGTAGAGAAACGGGGCCCGTTAATAACAATCACTGTCCCGCCAAAATGCGCCGTAATTCCGCATTCTTTAGCCGCTTCCATCGCCAGCACCCGCAGGTTTTTATCGTAGGGATGGGCCGAACTCAGATGATTGACCTTCGGTTTTTCAAAAAAGGTATCCTTGCGGCCGGAGGTCATATTGATAAACTGATCGGTGATCACAAAATCGCCGGGTTTGATATCAAACTTAAGACTCCCCACACAGCAGGGCGAGATAATCGCTTTGACCCCCAGGGTTTTTAAGGCATAGATATTGGCCCGATAATTAATTTCAGACGGATTGAGCGTATGTTCTTTGCCGTGCCGGGGCAAAAAGGCCACGGTTTTTTCGCCTACTTTAACCAGGCTGATATCGTCCGATGGCTTGCCATAAGGAGTGTCGACTTCAATTTTTTTCACATCACTACTAAGCTCATAAAGACCGGAACCGCCAATAACACCAATGTCTGCTGAATAATACATCATTTTTCTCCTTCAAATTGTTTTTTTATCGTTGCTGCAAAAGCGCCGTGATATAAATTAGATTGTGCCCAGGACGGCCAAAGCTCATCCCAAACACAATCCAGGTCGTTACTACTATTCTATTCGGGAATCACCAGGGTTGCCAGGGTTGACTTGGTGACAATGGTTTCTTCCTCGTCATCAAGGCTGGCTTTAAAGCCCAACCACTGATAGTTGCTGTCGTCCTCTTCTTCTGCGACTGTCTCTTCACTCACTTCCGAAACCGCTTCTTCAACTGCAACACAGCTGACTGCTGGTTCGGTCACTGCTGCTTCAGCTGCCGCTTCTTCGACCTGGGGTACAGCCAGATCCGGACACACTTCCCCGGCTGGCTCAGTCGCTTCATTTTCCGCCGGTATTTCTTCGCCATCGAGAATCAGCTCGGTCATTTTTGGGATTGGACGTTTGACGATTTCGTCATCATCAAGGTTAGCCTTAAAGCCCAGCCATTGATATTTGCTGTCGTCTTCTTCCTCAATCACCACTTCGGGAGCTTCCGGTTCCGGTTCGGCCGTTAGGGTAACCACTTCCACCAGCACCTCTTCTGCCTTAACTTCCGGGGCCGTGTCTTCCTCGTAGATTTTTTGTGCTTCCACTTCTTGTGCTGTCATTTCCGGAATCACATCTTCTTCGCCCTGAATGGTGACCGTATAACCCTTTTTCATGACTTCATCTTCAGGGTTCTTATCGGCTTTATAGCCGACCCAGCTTTTCTGGGGCCGATACGCTGGAATTTCATCGTCAATGATTTTAGCTCTGGCGGCAACCGCCGCTCTGCCACCATGGATGGTCTCTTCCGGTTTGATGACTTCCGAAACTTGGAACTCATCCACCGGCGCCCGGTGTTTGTCCCGTTCCCAGCTCTTCTTTTTATCGGGAAAATATTTTTTGAGGATTTCTTTGGGAATTTCTTCATTGCAGAGGATTGCCGACACCGAGGTCAGCACCTCCGGCAAGCGGTAGGTATCGCCCCACTTGATTGTCATGCCGACCTCATATTTAAGCAGATCGGCCACATTAAAGCCGAGCGATTCCAATGAAAAGCGCATCATGCCGGGATGACGGCATGGTTCATTGGTTTTTCTGGCACAGGCCAGCCCCTGGGTTTCGCAGATCGGGCAATTGCCGGGGATCAGACCGATCACCCCATCGACTTCGTTTTCAATTTCTAACAGGGTTTTCCAGGTCATCACCTTGATCGCCTGGAGTTTGTCGGTACAGTAGTCTTTAACCGCCTGAGGATCACGGATATTTCTTAAATCTTCCCGGGAGACCTCAAACTGTCTGCCGATGATGTGCATGTATTTAAACTGTTTTAGAAAGATTGCTTCATCAAATGCGTAAGGGGGGCAGGACCAGTATTTGGAAAAATTCGGGCATGCCTTACAAAAGCCCAGCGTCTTGTCCCGGTCGAAATACTCATCCATTAAGTACTCCACTCTTTTTGCTCCCAGGCTAAGTTTATTTTTCAATTCCATTCGTTTACATCCCTTCTCAATCAATCCGCAGATCAATCGACCAATTATCTATCGTTTCATTTAATAAATTTTTAAGATAAGTTCCCGAACCAAAGATAAAATTCACCTATTTTAGGTTCTTGCCCTATTCTACATCGATTTCGCCATTTCATCAATTAAACTTTTTGTCCTATTCGGGTATTTTTCCCCGATTCGTAAAAATGACAAAATATTACCTGTTTATTTTGAAATTTTAAGTTTATAATTAAAGGAGTAATTTTTTGAAGGGAGATTAATGAATGGAATATTCTCACGAAATTAAAAGAATGTGTACCGTTGGTAATAACGCAAACCACGGTTGTGCCCCAATCCCAGAGGAGGGAAAATGGGTTCAGGCAAAAGAAGTCACCGACATCTCCGGTTTGACACACGGTATTGGCTGGTGTGCCCCACAACAAGGCGCCTGTAAATTAACCCTTAATGTAAAGGATGGCATCATCGAGGAATGTCTGATTGAAACCATCGGTTGTTCGGGAATGACTCATTCAGCTTCGATGGCCTCTGAAATTATGCCAGGAAAAACAATCTTAGAAGCACTTAACACGGATTTAGTTTGTGATGCAATTAACACCGCCATGCGGGAATTGTTTTTACAAATCGTATATGGCCGTACCCAAACGGCATTCTCCGAGGGCGGCCTGCCAATTGGCGCCGGACTTGAAGATTTGGGCAAAGGTTTGCGAAGCCAGGTTGGTACCACCTATGGTACCCTTGCCAAAGGCCCCCGCTACCTGGAAATTGCCGAAGGTTATATCCAGAAATTGGCCTTAAACAAAAACGATGAAATCGTTGGTTACTCTTTCGTTCACCTTGGAAAAATGATGGAAAGTATCAATAACGGCGTTGAGCCAGCTGTCGCTTTGGAAAAAGCCTCTGGTAAATACGGACAATTCGACGATGCGGTCAAATACATCGATCCAAGAAAAGAATAGGAGGAAATCACATGGCATTATTTGAAAGTTATGAAAGAAGAATCGCTAAAATTGAAGAAGTTTTAGCTGCCAATGGCATTGCCTCTTTAGAAGAAGCAAAAGCGATCTGTGATGAAAAAGGCATTGATGTGGCTGGCATTGTTAAAGGCATTCAGCCGATCTGTTTTGAAAACGCCTGCTGGGCTTACACCCTGGGTGCGGCTCTGGCCATTAAACGTGGCATTACCAATGCGGCTGACGCCTCTGAAGTCATCGGCGAAGGCTTACAGGCTTTCTGTATTCCCGGTTCAGTGGCTGAACAACGGAAGGTTGGTTTAGGTCATGGGAACCTCGGTGCAATGCTTTTACGAGAAGAAACCGAATGTTTTGCCTTTTTAGCTGGCCATGAATCCTTTGCGGCGGCTGAAGGTGCCATCGGTATCGCCCGCTCGGCCAACAAGGTTCGTCAAAAACCGCTGCGGGTTATCTTAAACGGTCTGGGCAAAGACGCAGCTCTGATTATTTCCCGGGTCAACGGCTTTACCTATGTCAAAACCGACTATGACTACGCCACCGGTGAACTAAACATTGTTTCCCGAACCCCGTATTCCGACGGCGAACGGGCTGCCGTTAACTGCTATGGCTGTAACGATGTGCAAGAAGGCGTGGCCATCATGCATTATGAAGGGGTTCATGTTTCCATCACCGGAAACTCCACCAACCCGACCCGTTTCCAACACCCGGTTGCCGGCACCTATAAAAAGGAAGCTTTAGAACAAGGCAAGAAATATTTCTCCGTGGCCTCTGGCGGCGGTACCGGCCGAACCCTGCATCCGGACAACATGGCCGCTGGTCCAGCTTCCTACGGGATGACCGACACCATGGGCCGGATGCATTCTGATGCTCAATTCGCCGGTTCGTCTTCGGTTCCTGCCCATGTTGAAATGATGGGTCTGATCGGAATGGGGAATAACCCAATGGTTGGTGCGACGGTTTCGGTTGCGGTAGCCATCGAAGAAGCAAGTAAGTAGGCTATAGCCCAATTTGTTACGGTATCATGCGATTTCAGAGCAGTTCATTTGAGATCATTTGAAGTCGTAAGACACAAGTAGGCCACAAATTTATCATAGAAAAACCCAGGTTGTTAAGCCTGGGTTTTTTTGATTTATTGTTTTCTCTGGTCACCCTGATTAAGAGTCCGGTAAGAATAGCAGAATAACCGCCTCAAAGAGTTATCCCACCACTTTATCACCGTTTTTTTATAATTCTAGGTTTTCCCTAATGGAATCGAACTCCCGACCTACTGAAGTATCAAAGTTTGTTGATAATAGGCTAGATGTAATCAGCTCTTGTTTATCATGTAAAACTTTCAATAAGAAATTAGATTATAATTTATAACCCGTCAAAATGGCTTTTGAATGATAATTCACTTTCTTTCATCTGCGTTTTAAATTGATCATAATCTGCTACATTATTAGGAATAAGCAACCCATATTTGCTGAGCCTTATATTTTCACGAGCTCCAACATCTTTTTCATATGTAGAACCGCTATTTAGATGCAGCTCAAGATTTTTTATCTCACCACTTTCGGGGTAAAAGTAATAACCATTCGTTGCATCAAACCTAAACATATATGCCAAGACCTGAAGATAATCTTTATTCCCAATGTTATTAATTGGTTTATACTTGGCATCAGCAATAGTCCGATTCTTGTTGTCTCGACTAATAAAGTCAGGGTAAATTAACCCCACATTACCAGCAAATAGCCGTTGAGCGCCTTCTTTACCTTTATTCCTTGGATGGTAAAAGAACTGACCAATCAGTGAATTTATGTACTCCTCCCAAAGCCATGCACCATCAAACAGAATTCCGTGAAGTTGACGGACACCTGAACCGATTTGTTGTTTCTCATACTGCAAAATCATGATGCATAATCGCTGGAGTTCTCGATAATCATGGTAAAAAGCATGACGAATGGGTTTTTTCCTATTTGCGATGATAATTTTCCTTCGGTCATAGTATTCATAGTCCGTAGTTGCTTCATAGATTGCTGATATCTCATCTTTAGCTCGTCGGAGCAACTTGTTGCCATAGGGTTTAGTTTTAATGAATTCAATCGTATGGCGGATTAATTGCATCAGATCGTTATCGAATGAAAATTCACGCTGATTATAAGAAATATTTCCTGTAAAGGGTGTGTTTCTTATAATATGTCGTGCAATATCAATGGTTCCTTTTAGGTTGCCATCATTATATTGATAGTTTTTGTATGTTTTAAAAAGCCCTTTTCGCATCGCTGATTTGAGATAGTAGGGAAAAAGAAACACCAGTAAATTAAACATTCTGCTGTTTTGATCAGCATCAGTGTGCAACTCTAAGAAATTAGGAAAGTCTAAAACACACTCCAATAAATACTGAAAAAAATAGTCGCTTTTTCCTGTAGAAAAACGCGATTCAATTACAAGACGTTCTTTACCGTATCCAAGGAATCCCAAAACGTTGCTAGTGCGATAACAATCATTGATGCGCTGAAGAATCATCTGATCTTTAGTAATATCTTCCGCCTCACTTACTTCTTCAGGAAAAACGAAAACCCCTTCTTTTTCTAGCTGCTTCAAAGTTTTGTCTAAAATTTTTTTTGTTAAATGATTAATGCTTTCAAATTCATTTTTTTTAGTAAATACATTATCTTTAAGTTTAATAATCGCCGTCATCAACGTCACCTGTTTGAGGTTCCACATAGCCATAAGCTTTCGCAAATTTTTTCATGATTCCTTCTTCATCATACATACCACGAACATAATCTAACAGTAATGGTGAAAGGTAATCAGTCCACAATTGTTCTACACTCAAAATCTTAAGCTTCAGGAAATAAGATGCACCAATATGATAGTTCTCGTTCAATTCTTCGACTTTTGAAATTTCGTTGTTCAGGGCTGTCATCCGTTGAATTGCGTCTTCTTTACTTTCATCAAGATAATCCAGCATTTCCAGGCGCTCATCAGCTTTTATTTCAATAAATCTAAAACGACGACGCATCGCAAAATCAAAACTATCGACCGAACGATCAATATCATTCATTGTTCCAATAATATAAACATTCTCCGGGATATAAAATTTTTCACTTGAATTATCGTATAGATTAGCATACTGAGTTGACACTTCTCCGGCTCGTCCACGGTATCCCGGATCAATTGAAAAGAATAGTTCTCCCAATATTTTGGAAATTTCTCCACGGTTTATCTCATCAATAATAAAAATATATGGTTTCAGTTTCTCTGGTTTGAATACAAACTCAGACGTAGATGTTTTATTTGCCTTGATTGCTTTGAAAATTGCCAAATCATAAGAGTATTGTTGGGTATTGCTTAATTTTCCAAAAAAATCTCTTACATCCTTCACCTGAGTAAATGTTTGACCCGATGCCAACATTTCTTTTAACTCATTAATATTTATACTAAGTTTGTCCGATGTTTTGTTTTCAGGTATTGAAATATTGATATGCTTATCGTCTATCCCGGTGATATGAAATTTGGTACGAGTAACAGTTTCCAGCTCATCTACTCCCAACTCAATGTTCGAGAAATATTCCGACATCATTTCCTGCACGGATGTTTCTTTCTCAATAACTTCTTGCGATTTTTGCGAGTTATCAAAGTTTGTCTTGGCTCGAGTAACAAATCTTTTAAATACGCCATCCTGAAGCTCAAATCCCATGCTGCCATCATCGTTTGTTTTTGGGCGTAACCCTTCTACAAAGTCTGTGTAGTCATAACTTGGATGAAACTGTACAAATTCGATTTGCTTTTTTTGTTCTTCACTTAGAAGCATATAATCAGAAAAATAGCCGTTACTAACAATATCCGTAGCAATTTCTTTTGCTAGATATGTTTTTCCTGTTCCCGGGGCACCACGAAAAATAATATTTTTAGATTCGATCAAATTGCTAGAATATGGATTATTGTAGCCTTTAGACTCCATAACTTGCGCTTCTTCGATAAGCTTTTCTTGGTCAGGTTGAACAGCTTCTTTGATATCCTTTTTGCGGTAAGTAAGAACAAATTCATCACCTTCACGGCCAAATCGTTTTAAACATTCTTGAATGAAAATAATCGTTGAAAAAACATTCCAGCAATAAAAAACAAATTTCCGGTCATTGTCATAGCTATAAATCAAATACTCAAGTGATTTCCTATGCTTCCTGAATTCTTCGACACTTGTGAATATTCCTCGAATAATTTCTGTGGCTGGCGTATATTGGCAAACTGGAAAATTCTCTTTTTCTTCTACTGACAAAGCTACAATCGACCGCTCAAAAACTTGACAAGCTAAACGAGGCATTGTTTGATTAGAGTTTCTTCTTTCCCCTTTATTATAGTTACGGCGAATAATTTCGCCTTCGGATTTCTTGAAAAATGAATCCAAAGGCTTATAGTTGTCTCCTAATCCAAGGTTATCCATTGTGAATCGGGCATCTGTTGATATAACTTCATTAGCGGTGATAACCAGTTCATATTTTTCTTGTTTTGTTTCAGTCATATAATTTAGTTCCCTCCAAATAATAATTTTCAGTTGCTTTTCTTATGTTGTTTTTTTCTTATGGTAATAGTATAACCAATTATTTAAATTTTGTATTCAATATGTTGTTCATATTATACGAATAGTTTGAAAGTGTTGGCTGATTAATGAATAATTTGACATTTGATGATTTTTGCGTTTTTTTTCGCACGTTTTTTCTAAGATACTGTGGCCGTTTCACACCGCTTCAATATCAACGCCACCAGCATCTTGTCTGGAGACACAGCGACGTTTGGAAGATATGGGGACGTTTCGTTCGTCATACTCCAGCTATACAAAAGAACTGGTTTTTTATCCACTTGTTTTTATCACAAACTGTCACCTATTCCAATAAAGTGAGCCGATTCTCAATCAGAGCTTTCGCAATTCTCATGGCCTTGATCAAATTTTCAAACCGTCGATAATGAGCGCTACCTTCAGCAAATTTCTCCTGTGCTTTTTCACACTTACTGATAATTGAAACCACTGGCCTCAGTGCTTCGGTTAATTCTTCTTTTGTAACCTGCCCCAGTTCTTCTGTCATTTGGTCCTTTAGGGATAGTTCACTTTCAATCAGTAGCTTTGAGATAACCATTGCTTTAATTCTATTTCTAAGCAGTGAATACTGGGCAGTTCCTTCCGCAAATTTCTTTTGCATCTTTTCACAGTTGCTGATCGTTTTAGATACTTCCCGAAGTGCTTCGCTCAATTCTTCATCCGTGTAATTGTCCATATGATTGCTCCTTTGATTTCACAGTACCTTGCCACAAACGGTGTCTCACAGAGACATGTGGACGTTTCGTCATAACTCTCATTTTAATAAAAGCACCACCATCGCCTTTCCCAGCCCGTGGCCCGACTCAATTTACTATGGGCACTCCACCGCAATATCCCGCAATACTGCCACAGTGTTTCTTAGATCTGAGATTGGTTTGATATTTGGCGTTGTCAACAATTCTTTTCCTGCTGAAAAAATCATACCCTGATTTGATGTTATCTTCAACAGCAAACTGCTGTAGTTGCAAAAATGATCAGCCGTTTTAAAAAAAGTCGTATAAAAATCAAATTTGGGGTAACAATAGTTTATAAACCACAAGGAGGAAAGATCATGCCAAATTATGAAACCCCAGAATACACAGTGATTGAGAAAGATAATGATTTCGAGCTTCGCGCCTATAAAAGTTATCTGACGGCTTCGATCGACGATAAAAAAAGTGAAAACGCCAGTGGATTTAATCAGATTTTTGATTACATCAACGGGAACAATTCCAAACATCAGAAAATTGCAATGACTGTCCCGGTGTTTAATGAACTCGGAACAGGTATTTCAATAACAGCGTTTGTTCTTCCCGCTAAATATGCCAACGAACCGCCCCCAGAACCGGGTAATTCACGAATTGCCATTAATAAAATCGATGAAAAAACCGTTGTTGCCATTACTTTTTCCGGCTCCGTCAAAAAAGAAAAGCTTACTGAACTCCAATCAAAATTACTCCAATGGCTTCAGGAAAAGAATCTTAAGACCCATGGCAATTTCCGTCTGGCCCGTTATAATTCCCCCTTTACGCCTTTGTTCTTAAGGCACAACGAACTGCTGATTGATCTCGAGAAGCCCCTCTAAACCCCACACTATTAAAGCGCTGAAAAAAAGACCTGTCGTGCATGACCCGGGGGACGTTTCGCTTAGCCAATCCGTTTGCTTTATTAGGTAATCTTCCCAGGCCTCATCCGTCCAGACTTTATTCATCGTCAGCCTCAATTAGCTCATGAATGGTTCCCTTGCCAGCCTCAAGACTTTTGATGGATTCTCTTAATCTTTCCACGTTTGCTTCACCATAGAAAAAATCATCATTGATCGTCAAATCAAAGGGAATTCCATGCTTACGAACCACCGCTCTTGCAAAAACATTGATCGCTGCTGTCATATTTAAGCCCAGTTCTGTACAAATCATATCAAAGTTTTTTTTCAATTCTTCATCCATACGGATGTTGAGATTTGTTTGTGCCATAATTTGTCACCTCTTATCTAATATTTAAAGATATAATAGCCCATTTTATTGACATTGTCATTAAATATAATTACAATACACATCTTATTCACCCATTATTCAAATCAAAGGCACCACTTTTATCCATTTGCATGTCTAGGAACGTTTTTCTGCGCTTACTTTGCTCTTTCCTGTTTCATCTGCTGTTGTTCTAACTTGCCTGACATCGACTGACTGGCATGACAAACAAAACACCTCCACATCATATAAACCTATATGAAAAGACTAAATCCAAGTGTTTGAAATGAATTGAACCCTTGCCATTTAAAGAACATCTTGACAAAATCAGATCATCGCTTTAAAATAAAACCGACGGTCGGTTTTTTTAAGGAGGAATTTTTATGGCTAAATGGGAAACAAAAGAAAAACGGATGGATGACATCGTCAATGCTGCCGTTGCGGTTTTTCTTGATAAGGGTTATGAAGGAGCCTCCATGGAGAGCATTGCCAAACAAGCGCAAATCAGTAAAGGTGGCTTGTATCATCACTTTGGCAGCAAAGACGAAATTTTATTTTATGCCAGCGAAAAGCTGAATGAACCCATTTATGCGTATGTTCACCTCGCTTTAAAAGAATCTGATCCGATAGCAGGGCTTCGATTTTACATCCGGAACTATGTCTCATACTGGTTATCGCACCAGAAGGAGCTTACCTTTTTCTTTTTAACCATGATTAAAGCCATTGCAACTCCGGAAATGTGGAAAGCGTATGCAAATTACTATACGCATATCAGTGACTTTATCAAAGCACTCTATGACCGAGGCATCAGCAGCGGACAATTTGTTGAACACAATACCCGGGCCAGTGCCCTGACCCTGATGTCAGCACTGGATGGTGTCCTATCCTATCTGGTGATGAATGAAAACATCGAGCTTGAAGCTGTCATTGGAGATTTTGAAGCTCAGTTTATCAATTCGGTATTAATCTCAAGGATTTAAGGTTTCTACCCAAGGAGGCTATTAGAATGAAAAAAATCGGGATCTTTTATTTTTCAGGTACCGGCAATACAGAAATTATTGCCCGGCTGTTAGCTGAGTCCTATGAACGCAACCAAGTAGAAGTTGAACTATTTCGAATTGAGGATGTTGTAAATCATAAAAAGACATCAGTCATCAATGATTTTGATCTGATTGGAGTCGGTCATCCCGTTCTGGGATTTGGCGCTTCAGGTATTACTGACCAGTTTGCTCAGATGCTGCCCAGCTGCCCGGGGAAAAAAGCTTTTGTCTTCAAGACCGCCTCTTCTCCGCACTACCTTAACCAGGGGGCGTCCGATAGGGTTATCCAGACAATGGAAGCAAAAGGCTATCGGGTCTTCCATAATTCTATCATTGCCATGCCCTGCAACTTGTATATTAAATATGACGATCAACTAAATAAACAGCTATACCAGGCTGCCGTTAAAAAAGTAGAACGCATCGTCACCGATACCCTCAGCGAACAGGAACAACACTTAAAAATAAATGGGGTTCTAAGCAAATTGCTTCGGGTTCTTTACTATGGGGAAGAACATTATGGAGCCCAATACTTTGCGAAAGGCCTTGCTGCTTCGGCTAGTTGCACACACTGCAAAAAATGCGTTCGTGACTGCCCAACCAATAATATTTCCGAAGCGGAGGATGGAATCTCTTTTGGTTCCAATTGCATTTGGTGTATGCGCTGTATTTACGCCTGTCCCAATCACGCCATAAAAGCTAAACATCTGTCTGGCTGCGTATTAGACCCCTACACCGGTGGATTTAATATTGATCAACTATTAAATAACCCTCAGATTGACGGCAACTATGTCACCGAAAAATCAAAGGGTTATTATAAGCATTTTATAAAATATTTTAGCGAAGCTGAGAATAGTGTAAAAAATTCATCATCGAAACAATAACAAAAAATCAGAACGATCAATAAAACGAATCTCCCAGTTATGGTTTCTGTGATCTAATCACCGATTTCAAAAAAAGCCTTTGATACAATAAGAAACATTCACTTGACCCATCAAATTTTATTCGGAGGTAAAAATGTATATCAAAATAATCGACTCCCGTGTCAAAGGCGCACTGGGGCTTCTTTGCTACAAACGGCTTGGCTGCCTCAACGGCAGTTACCCCATTACTGACAAACTCCATCAAAATGGGATTTATGGAACCATTCCCGGTTTTATGATCCGTTCTTCGTTTTAAAGTGAAGGTGCTGTTGTATGAAAAATAATCGATTCTTATTTCTCCTGGTACTGACTTATTTTACTTTGGGATTTATCAATATTCACTTCGCCATTTTAGGTCTCATCTGTATGATGTTGCCCTTTATTTTATTGTTTAGAAACCGTAAAAAAACCTGGTGCCAAGGCTATTGCCCCCGGGCCAGCCTGCTGAGCACGACCGGTAAACTTACTTCGAAATTATCGTTTAAAACGCCAGCCTTTTTTATCCAGGGTAAGATGAAATGGATTATGCTTATCTATTTTGGTATCAGCCTAACCTTTATCACCATGACCACCATTCGTGTTGGATTAGGCTTTTCACCCGCTTTGGAATACCTGCGTTTTCTGATTGTGATTCCCCTGCCATTTGAAATGCCTCAATTGATCACATTTGAAAGGCTCCCAGCCTGGTTGACGCATCTGTCCTACCGTTTTTATTCCATGATGATGACCACCACGTTTATCGGTGTGATCCTGTCACTGGTTTATAAACCACGCACCTGGTGCACCATCTGTCCCATTTCAACCATTTCCGGCGAGTATATAAAATATACCCGTTGACCTCTTGTACATTCCACAGAGTATGGTTGTCAAAATCAACACGCATCCGTATTCCACAGTGACGACAAATTCGATAAAACTTGACAATTCGCCACTCCTTGATAACGCAACGCTTGCAGGGTTTATCAAACTCGCCAGACTCCTTACTGATAACCTTCGCTTTTACGAATTTTATTTTAATCAATGGATTTACAATTAAAATAAACTTAGTTATAATAAATAAAAAAATCTGGAGCGTTGTTTATGAAGACATTTAAGTACAGTACGATTGTGACTCTGGTTCTGACGGTTTTATCTGCAATTGCGATTTTTGCGATTGACGATATAATCCCCGATTTAGTTGTCGACCCGTTTAAAAGTCATATTCTTAATAACCTCGATAACTACAATTCGTTTCTTTTTGGCATCTTTACCGGATCGCTCGTCAGTCTGATTGTCGCAATTGTCAGTTATGCTACCGAACGCCGACGGTTGATTGCCGAAATCTGGAACAATGCCAGAAAACTCAATGTCAATTTTAAGTTGCTACTGCTCGACAACATTGACTACAACGGGCTGACGCCTGAAAAACTGATTGAAACCGTTGAAAAACAGGCGTTTAACCGGCAGGTTCGCGAATGGCTGAGTTTTTACAGTGCATCCTACCTGATCAGCATTACCCAGCTGGATTTTCTGTTCAATCGGGGAAAAATGATTAAAAAGATCAAAGCGATTGATAAAAATGTCGACGTCTTAAAGTCCGTCGCCGACAGTCTGATGAATGCGTTTTTGAACAAGCAGCTGAACAACAACTATGGCGTCGTTGAGATTGAGAATGTCTTTAAAGTGATTAGCTATCAGGACGAGGAACAGGTGATTCAAACGATGGAGCGACAGCTGGATGACCTGCTGGCGTCTTTTAATAAAAACAATATCCGCCACCATATGAACATATCCCGGCAAGCGTAACACTACAATTGCTCTCTTCCGGGTATGTGTTCACTTTTTAGCGCCTTCATTTACCGCATTAACTCGGTTTATCCTAAACTGCTTGATAACCTGTTTTATTTTCTCCGTTTTTGAATACCTCCGTTTTGCCACCCGGTTTTTGAAACGTTTTTTTGAAAAATACTGGCGTTTTAAGTGACCAGTGGTGGGTAGAATAATACCATCACATTGATCCCTGATGATGTAAAGAAAGGAGACCCATGAAAAAAGAAATAAAATTGTATACCTGGCCGTTTTGTCCGTATTCCAATGGTGCCAAAAAACTGCTTGATGAACGTGGAATTGCCTACACCGATGTTGATATTTTTAAGAATGACGACCTGCGTTATCAGTTACAGGCAGAAACCCATCACTATAGCGTCCCCTTTATTTTTATCGGGGAAACCTGTATTGGCGGCTTTTCGGACCTGAAAAAACTCGACGAGGAAGGCGAACTGTCTGACTTGATTGACGAAAAAAAGGATTAATGCATAAAAAAAACGGCTATCACACACTAGCCGTTTTTTTATGCCGTCAAAAATATCCATAAAGATGGTTTGATGCCTCACGCTGCGGTTGTTTGGCGCATCATGAAGATTTCATTGCGCTGATTGTTTCGGATTGTCGAAGCTTTAATGTCGTTAAAAACAATATATCGCCGCTATGGCAGATTGGCTGTGACTGCCTCACATCAAATGTGACCAACGATTTTAATCAAAGCGAATCGGCATGGTCTTAATCGCTGCGCCAACAACAGCTGCTGTGATCGCAACAATATCAATCCCCATCGGAAATCGAAAAAGCAAACTGATTGCAAGGTAGATACAGCAAAGTAATGTCATTTTTAAAAACACCTTTAAATGCGCCTCTGCATATGCTTTTCTTTTTTCACTGCCCGCTGCTTTTGCTTCTTCAAAGCTGGGTCCGCCATTAATCCAGTAGACATATTCACCGGCATAAATCATCCACATTAATCCATCAATGGCAAGCACCATGAACATCAGGATCATTTTAACCTCAGCACCCGCCCCCCAAGTCATCTTTAAGTGTTCCTGCATTATTCTGTTGATCCCCATTGGCATCAGGGTGCTTGCTGCCAGAAAGAACAACAGCCACAAAATAAGTGGTTTGTAAGTCTTTTTATATGCTTGCTGATTCATCATTTTTTCTTTTTCTTGGGTTTGGGCATTGGCAGTTCCTGATAGCTGGCCCGCAACAATTCCCCCAGCCACTCCCGGTCATCCAATGATTCAATCAAAAACTGTGGCTTGGCCCCGGGGTATGGCAGCCCCTCCTCAACGGTTGTCAGGTGTTCTTCGATCATGGAACGCCCCACTTCGGTTTTCTTTAAAAAAAACTGATTATCGCAGATCAGACCCACAATTTTTTCGTCAAGATAGACGCCATATTCGCCAAACATTTTTCTGTAGCTGACGTTTCCCGCTACCATTAGTTGATCACAAACATACTCTGCAAATTCCTTACTGGTTGCCATTGTTATCTCCTTTTATATTCTGGTCAGATACAAGCCGACAAACTACCTTACGCGCCAATTGATTTAACCAGTGCCCGCTTTAGCCGTTTACCATCACATGACACAGGCATGACTCGGGGACGTTTCGTTCGTCATATTCCGGTTTGACAAAGGTGCTGTTTTTTACATTTCATCGACTTGTGTTTATCACAAACTGACCCATATTTCATTAATTATACCATCCATCAGCCTTTTGGTCTCACAATATTTTGAAACCATTTGTAACCAAACAGTGCCCCCATTGCTTCCCCAGTACCGTCTCAATTGGTGGATACTCCCCGATGTGATGTAAGATCATTTTTTCATCAGATTGAGCAATGGTAGTTACTGATAGGCAGACCGCAATTACAAACTTATCTCTGACAATTTCTGTATTAGACAGAATTCACAACCACACAATAACCATCTTCTTGATACTCATTCATTTTTTATCTTTTTCATTTACCTCATTAACCCGGTTCATTTCAAACTGATCCATCACCTGTGACAGATTTTCCGAATTCATTAGCGCTGTTGGGAAATCAGAAATCGAAAGTGAATTGACCCACGAAACCGCTTGATCTTTATTTTGCGGTTTATCGGACAATGGCAAAATACGAATATTGTAGTCAACAATGGGAATGTCGTTTTCAACTAAGATGGTTTCCAAAGCTTTGGCAACTTCAGCAATTTTATCATAGGAAACATCTTCACTAAACAACGTCACATCGATCGTAATAGGCAATGGCGGATTGTGGATATCCAATTGCATGTCACGCTCAAGTAACAAGAAATTCGCTTCCTTGACAAAACGAAATGCAAGGCTTACTTATTTCTATAAGTGTAGTCCCTTTTTGGGGCATTCCTCAATGCATTTGAATCACAGAATACATTCCGTTCCATTTATCCGTTTTCGAGAATTATTTGTCATCTCAACATTCATCGGACATACCTTTTTACAGCGGCCACAGCCGTTGCACTTTTCTTCATCTATTTTAATCCTAAGCAGTGAGAAATAACTCGCCGGTTTTAAAAAGATTGTAATGGGACAAATATATTTACAAAATGCACGGTTATCCTTGCAAGCAAATGCAAGAATTGTTCCAATATCAAAGTACATGATATTTCAAATTATAAGCTATAAAACATTGGTCCTATGTCAAGATTTAGTACAAATTAAAATGAGAATTTGACACCCACATTTTAACCTGCTATTTGTAAATTTTCATTTTGTGTTTTAGTAAAAAGTTTTTCAAAATTATTCGGCGACATATAATTACAATGACTGTGGATTCGAGTTGTATTATAAAAGGTTTCCAGATACTCAAAGATCAGCCGGTAAGCATGGTTATAATCAAGGATTTTAAAGCGATTGAGCCATTCACGTTTAATAATAAAT
>NZ_MJUY01000010.1:0-78648 GCF_002237635.1 Acetobacterium sp. MES1 | reverse complement strand
AGTAGCGAAAGAAAGTGATGTTTGTCACTTTCAAAAAAATGAGTGCAATCAGAATAAATTTCAGCCAAAGAAAGCTGTTTTTGTGATAAAATAGTCATGATATAACTCCTTTCAGGTTGATAGATTTGTTTTTTAGCAACTCAATTTTATCACAATCTGGTGAGGAGTTATATTTTTTTATGTCAGAAATATCCCGTTATTATGCGGGCTGTGGCGTTTTGCAAACGCCTAGTTATAAAACAAGTTGGAGGTATGAATGAGTTGATCGATCTGGGTTTTCAAGGCTTCATTATATTTTTTGTTTTGATAACCTAAGGCAAACACGCCAATGCCCGCTGCAAAATCAAGATATTTTTTTCCTGCATCGTCAACGAGATAAACCCCTTCCCCGGATTCTAATACAATCGGATAACGATTATATGTTTTTAAGAAATAGTTGTCAGCTTTTTTAATGGTCTGATTCATTATTTTACACGTCCTTTCAAATTTGTTTGTAATTGTAACATACGGCTCTTTTAATTGCAAGTAACAACTATTGCTTTTATCAAATATTGCAAGCGCAAATCAAACATGCTACAATAAACACAGCTTAAAGGAGGTGGCTGTTATGAATCGAGCACAACCAAAACAATTTAGAGAACAAATACGAATCCTGGAGCGAAAACTGGGACTCTTGAAAAAAAATAATGGCAGCTGCTGCGCCGCCGTTCTGACCCTGGCCCAATGCCATGCTGTAGTGGAAATCGGCCGTATTAATAGCATTTCTTTAAAGGACTTAGCCGTCATCCTGGCCATCGATATAAGCACCACCAGCCGCACCGTGGACGGACTTGTAAAAAAGGGATATGTCCAACGCACCCCTTCACTTGAAGATCGGCGCAGTGTTGACATATCCCTGACTGAATCTGGTATGGTTATATTTGAAACGATTGAAAGCAATAACGATACTTTTTTTGCAGATATTTTTGATAACATCCCCAATGAAGAAAAAATGAATGTCCTTCATGCCCTTGACGTCATTCTGGCCGCTTTTGATCAGGAATCTTAAGCCCGGTTGCTATAATTAAGTCCCCCCTGCTACTCGCGTTCTTTTAAAATCTCTACCAGGGAAATCTTTTTCAAATGTCTGCCGACCATAAAATTCACGATGGCGTAAGCACTTAAAATAATCGCCACCATGATCAGATAGGATTGGGGTGACATGGTGGCATTCATGCCAGCTGAAACATTGGATACCATATAAGGGTAAATCTTATTAATTATCATTTTAGAGGCCGGAATGGCAATAAGGGTCGTGAGCGCAACCGTATAAAAGGTGGTGCCCAGGTATAGCTTTTTTATTTCCCGTTCATTATAACCAAACACCTTGATTAACGAAATGCTGAAGGCTGATTTATCAATCATCATTTTTACCAGTAAATACATCACAATCGCAAAAAGTAGTACCGATGCGGCCAGAATGGTAATTACTAACCCATACATCATGGTGAACATTTGTCTGGCCGCAGCGACCATTTTATCGACCGTTATGACCGTGGCAATTCTTCCGGCTTCAATATCCAGTTCCTGATCAGACATCAGGGTATTATAGTAGTCCTCTTCCTGTCCAAACAGCTCACGCATATCTTTAATATCCATGAAAATATAGAGACCACTGGCAAAATTTACCACCGCTTTAACCCTAAAATTATAATTTCGATCGGTCAGATTATCGAAAAGGGTAATCTCCTCTCCGACCTGATAACCGAACTTATTAGCAACTGAGTCAGAAATGACCACCTCATTTTTTTCGCCATCCAGCGAAAAATCAAAATAGGGGTTTTGATCATCAATGCCCTGAACCGTCACGTCCATCTCCCCCCCGGTCAAATAAAGGTCTGCGGTTAAAGACTCGGTATAAGCTTTAGTGGCATCAGTGGGGGCCGTTTCCATCGGATACTTCAGCAAGTAAAGATAATTGTACTCAACGTCGGATGCCACATTATTGACATAGGCACTAATACTCCCATAAATACTAAAGCCAAAAACCATCAGTAGAATAGCAATAGAAAGTCCACAAAACAGGGTGATGTTTCCCCGGATTTCACGTAATAATTGTCGAATCCGATAGCGATTAATAAAACCCATCTCCTTCAGGTCGATACTTGTCAGCTGATGCTGTTTCTTTTCTCGTCTGAGCAATTTAAGCGGCGCTAAGGATAGTTTGCTGTTGATAACTGTATAATTGACAAGCAAAGCAATCAGGATCGGTAGCAAAACACCATAAATCAAAAGATAGGGTGGAAATACCATGGCATATCCGGGATAAGAATAGTAGGCAACATTCTCCTTAATATTTTCGCCAATCAGCATAAACCCTAAGCCGGTCCCCAGCATTGCTGCTGCAGTGACAACCAGCATCGGCAGGATCATAAAATGTTTGAGTAGTTCTTTTTTTACATAACCCATTGAATAGAGCGCCCCGATCACGGCACTTTCCTTATCGATGGTATGAATCACAAATACTGAAATCATATAGGCAATTAGGGTGAGTATAATAACTCCCGCAATTAAAGCGGAGTTTTTATTGATGGCGGCATCGCTTTTACAGCTTGTAATCCGTTGATTATCACCAGCTTCTAAAAAAGTGATTAGATTGACATATTGATAAGCCATATTTTCATTGATAAAATTGGTGACCTGATTTTTTAGTTCTCCCATTCCACTGTTTAACTCGGCCGAGCCATTACTCAAGGTATTGACCCCATTTGCCACAGCCTCACTGCCTTGATGCAGACTATCTGCGCCTGCTGACAATTCCACCGACCCGGAATAGGCCGATTCGACACCATTGGTATAGGCTGTTAGTCCATCTTTAAAGGCTTTGTAGCTATCCAGTTGCGCTTTCATGGTATTTAGCACAATCACAGTATTCGCATCGGAGCCGTCAAGGGCTTTGGTCAAGCCGTCAATCACGGACCGGTAATTGTCGCCGGTAACGGTGACTGTCATCCCCATCTTTTCAAATTCGCTGTTTATCTGAGCAATCATCCCCTGAAAAACATCGTCAGCTGCTTTATTCAAAGTGGCATTGTAATTTGTCAATTCTTCTAAACCTGAGCTCAATTGATCGGTGCCACTTACCAGACTGCCTGCTCCTTCTGCCAATTCATTGGTTCCCTGTTTGAGTGAGTTGGCTCCATTTGCCAGTTTTTGCGTCCCATCTGCCAGATCATTAACGCCACCGGATAAATCATTCTTGCCTTTTTCAATGGTATCGATGATTTCTTGCATATATTTATTGGCGACCTTTGTTTTATCAAAATCCAGATCAACTAATTTTTCTTTTAGTTCTGAATCAGTCAGTTTCCCATCCAATTTATAGCTATAATTATATTCAACATTGATATCTTCTGCTAACAGTTGATTAAATTCCGACTCAGATACAAATCCGATGCTGAATTGTTTTAAATCCGCCAACACATCCGAAACATTTTGGACAACATTGGAATAATCCGGCACTGTTCCGATCCCGGTCACCAGATAATTCTTTTGATCTACCTCAATAGATTGGCCAACCCTTATTCCATGCTTTTCGGCATAGTGTTTCTCCAGAACGATTTCACCCCTTTGATCGGCCAGTCGTCCCTCTTCCAGCTCAATGGTATTGATACTATTTCGATTCTTAAAAATCCTGAGAACCGATTTCTCTGGACCGGACAAATCAACATAGAAGGCTGCTTCGGTTCTTGCGCCCAACTTTTTTAGTTCCTGCTGCTGGTTTTCGGTTAGGGGAACATAAACCGAAAATTCTCCGTCTTCCAGTTGATTCTTTTCATTATTTTTATCAATCGTATAATTGACCACATCCGTAGAGCCAGCCATACTCACGACCAACCCCAGCGAAAAGATGATTAAAAATGCCAATGCTCCATATCGTACCCAGTTTTCTTTTAATTCCCGGATGATTCGCTTATTTAAAATCATAGGAAAACCTACCATTCCAGTTGACTGGCCGGTTTTAATACCGTGTTGGCGTAGTCTTCACTGATTTGACCGTCTTTGATTTTGATGACACGATGAACCATCTCTTTAATCGCAGTATTATGGGTAACAATGAGCATGGTGGTACCATATTTTTTATTAATCTTCTCAATCAGCATCAGAATTTCCCGGGATGCCTGATAGTCCAGCGCTCCGGTCGGTTCGTCACACAATAACAGTTCGGGGTTCTTAATCAGTGCTCTGGCAATGGCACACCGCTGTTGCTGCCCTCCCGATAATTGGGTGGGAAATTTTTTCTGATGCTCGCTTAACCCCAATACTTCCAGCAGTTCATTAATATCCAATGGGGTTTTTGTCAGGTATTCGCAAACCTGGATGTTTTCTTTAACCGTTAGATTGGGAACAAGATTATAAAACTGAAAAATAAAACCCAGCAAATTTCGTCGGTATAGTGACAATTCTTTGGAATTCAGCTTGGTGATTTCAATGTTACTTATTTTTATACTACCGCTATCGATGGTATCCAACCCGCCGATGGTATTAAGCAGGGTCGATTTCCCCGATCCGCTTGGCCCCAATATCGCACAGATTTGACCCTTTTGAATGCCTGTGGATACCCCTTTAAGCACTTGGACATAGCTACCTCCTTCGCCATAACTTTTTTTAATGTCATTCACTTCAATAAACATTTTTACCCCTTTCATTTTTTTAATATCAATGGTTTTTCTGAAACTTATTATTGTAGATTAGTCAAAACAATTTGATGTTTGCGTAGCATAACAGTGTTATGTTTAATGCAAAAATAAAATTGAATTCCGGATTCGAATTCAATCGTATTTTCTTTATTTGAAATTTTATCAAATCACTTTTTTAGTATCGCCAACCAACCTCCGGTCAGGTATTTGGCAATGACCTCTGCTTGAATTAAGGCTTCTTCTAAAGTCAATCCATGGGTCAGCAATTGAGCAAAGGACGACGTCTCCAGATGCGCCAACCAATGCATGGTGTAGGGATTGATCTCATTTTTTTTGCCACTTTCAGAACTTATGTGATCTAAAAATTGCAGCGTGTTTTTTTCCATTAAGTCGACCAGTTCATCATAGAAATTCTCATATGCTGATCCATTGGCTTTACTGAGAAGTAAAATAAACGCATCTTTATTGGCATACATATAGGTTACAAACTCTCGCCCCTGCTCTATCCCATCGGCAATTAATGCCTCTGGGGTCGTTTTTGCCTCCACATAAATAGCCTGCTCTTTTTCAGTATGATGGATAATGATCATTTTTATTTCATCAGCAACTTTTTTAACTAGTGCCGCAAACAGATCGTTCTTATCTTTAAAAAAGAAATACAAGGCTCCCGTTGTAACCCCGGCTTTTTTGCAAATCTTTCGCATTGACGCTTTTTCGTAGCCCAATTCAAGAAACTCATCCTTGGCAACTTCTAACAATCGTTCTCGTGTTTCTGTTTCATTCCCCATTTTGCACCTTTAGTCTAACTATTTTAGATAACAGTGTTATGTTATCATGATAAACCCCTGCTGTCAATCCTTAGCGGTTTCCTGGAGCCATTTATAATTGGGGCTGTTTCGTCATATTTCTTTTTTCATTTGCCGCAATGGTTTTCGTTGGTGTATACTCATGATGAGTACGTCAAAATCCATTAAAGCAGGTGAATCTTATGCCCGAACTACCAGAAGTCGAAACCGTCCGCCAAACGCTTAAGAATTTTATTATTGGCAAAACAATTAAAGAAATCCAGGTTTATTATGATCCGATTGTCACCGGAGATTCCGATCATTTTGCCAACACCTTAACCGGCCAAACCATCTGCGATATTGATCGGATCGGAAAATATCTGATCTTTATTCTGGATCGTGATGCCTTTATTTCTCATTTACGAATGGAAGGCAAGTATAATATCGTCGACGCATCAACGCCGCTAAACAAGCATGAACACCTGAACTTTATCTTTCGTGATGGCTCTGAATTACGTTATCAGGACACCCGTAAATTTGGTCGTCTGGAACTGGTCAACAAAGACACCTATCGTCAGGATCTACCGCTTGCCAAGCTTGGCCCCGAGCCCTGGGATGCCGATCCTGAAGCGATCTATGCCAAAATAAATAAGAGCAATCTGCCGATTAAAACCTTGCTATTGGATCAAACCATTATGACTGGTATCGGCAATATCTACGCCAATGAAATCTGTTTTACGATGAAAATCGATCCCCGCACCCCGGGAAAACGTCTCAGTAAAAAGCGGGTTGCCGAGTTAATCACCGTATCCCGGGAAATTTTGGAACAGGCCATCGCCCAGGGCGGCACCACCATTCATTCCTTTGATGCCAATGGCATTACCGGTTTGTTTCAGCTGCAGTTAAACGTCCATACCCAAAAAATCTGCCCGGTATGTCAGGGAACCATCACCAAAGAAATGGTTCGTGGCCGGGGCACCTATTATTGTAAAACCTGCCAGAAAAAAAAGGGTTAGACACCATCGGCTCCACATGATTACTTATCCCTGTTTTGTCATTAATGATTGCCGGATAACCACGCATCCGCCCGGCAACAACCATAAAACCACATTAAGAATTAAAAAACCGTCTCCAGGCGCCCACAAAAGCGCTCCAGGAGACGGTTTTTCTCAATAAATTGATCTGGACAATCTCCCAGGAGGAGTGTTACCCAACGTTTTAAAATCGTGTCGGTGCTGACGGCTATTTCATCTCCAGCACGCCTGGCTTCAGCAGATCCTGGCTGTATAGGCCATTATTTTCCCAATAATATGCCTCCGCTGCTGGCATCAGATGATAGAATTTATAGTAACCGATCTGTCGGTCGCCATTCCGGTCGAATTTGAGCACTCCACCAAGACCATGAAAGCCAGCTTTGGCAAGATATCCGTTAAGTACCTCAGGACTTACGTTACTGCCTTCCTGAAGATAAGCACACCCCAGTAACCAAATCCCATCAAACGAGCTAATCAGACTTTCCTTAAGCGGACTGTCAACTTTCAGTTCATCATTGATGACGTAGTAAAGTGGATCAAACTTATCCCCATAGGGACTAAAATCAATTGTTGTGTAATCAAGCTGAGCAGCCGTTTCGGCAGCCTCCGAATCATTTTGCAGGGCCTTTGACGAAGCCGAACTGTCGGTACCGTACCATTTAAGCTGACGTAAGTTACTGTCTTTTGGCAACGCTTTAAACAGTTCCACCACTTCATTGTACGAAACCGTCAGAACCGCCGTTTTAGCTGGATCACTGGTTACCAGTGCCGCCTCTGCCATCGATACCGGCATGGCCAGATCCGGATTAGTGGCATCGTAACCGAGGGCCACAACCTCTCCGGTAAAGCCAGCTTTCATCTGATTGACCATCGCCTGACCATAGCTGTCATCGGCATAAAGGATAATCAGCTCGTCAATCCCCCGCTGGGCCAGCAGCGTCGACAGCGCTTTGGTCTCAACGCCATCATTTAGCACCAGACGATAGAGCCGATCAGTCTGAGCCAGCGCCATGCTTGATGAAAGCGGCGAGATGGCCGTAACCCCGGCCGCATCAAATACCGGCTTAACAGATTCTAACTCAGCACTGTTAATTGGTCCAATAATACTATTTATTCCCTGCGCCGTCAGGGTCTTAGCTGCCGCAACGGCCTGAGCATTGTCACTGCCTGTATCCTCGACCATAAGAGTCAGGCTTAAATCCGTGTTGCGGCTTTTTGCATAATTGTTAAACTGATCCACCGCATATTCAAGGATCATTTTTATTTCTTCACCATTCTCACTCCGGTTTCCCGTTAGCGGCAATAATGCGCCTATTTTGACTTCGCCACCAATTGGCGAAATTTTTTCTTCAATCGTCTGAACAATCGGCTCGCCGGCTCCAAGGCTGACAACATGGCCCATACACTTCCAGCGGTAGGCATCACCCTCTTTGATGCAAACGTAACGCATATACTTTGAGCCCTTGGTATCACCATTTTCGTCCATCGTGTTAAAGGAGCCAAAAGCATTACGAAAGTTTGCCGCCTGGGTTACCAATCCGGATTTTAAAACCTCATACTCGGGGTTTGCTCCAACCACGCCGTAGGTATCGGCCAACAGCCATAAGGCATCCCAGGTTGTGATTGCATAAGGGGAATCGTCACTGGCACCATCAAGCCGGGCTCGCAGATAAGGCAGGGCATCAAGATCAATGCCCTGATCTCCCAGGGTTAACCCCTCCATTGCTGTTTGTTCCAGAAAAGCCGCCACTTTCTGGTTCTCAACAATTGTCTGATTACCGATAATATCAGCGCTGGCATACCATTTCATTGCCGATAGCTTTTGATCATCTAATAGATTGACAATCAAATCAGCCGCCATCTGGCTGGGCGCCACCACGACCACCGCCGTCGACGTATTGCTCGCTCCGGCTGCCAATGACTTAATTGTCTCAGAAACGGTGGGATTTTTGGCGCTCTCAGCGGTAATTGCCACTGAGCCAAGAACCTCTATGTTCTGGGCAAAAGCCATTTCATTCAGATAATCGTTATAGCCCCGACCATAGGTGTCATCAACAAAGATCGTTATCAGACTGTCGATCTGCTGGCCATTTTTAATGATCCGGGTGAGACCATCAACCTGACTTTTGTCGGTGCCAACCATTCGAAAGAAGTGATCCGGCAATGACAGTTCTCTGGCCGTTGCCGACGGACTGAGCAGCAGCATTCCATTGGTATTGGCGTAGTCCAGCACCGCCAAGGCTTCCTCACTGATCATCGGACCGATTACCGTTGTGATTCCGGAATTTTTCAGGTTTTCCAGTTCTGCCAGCGCGGTGCCCGGATCACTCTGGGTGTCACGGATTTCAAGCTCAATTTTTAGGCCCTGATCGGCGAGGTATCCGTTGACATAGGGCAGTGTTGCCTCAAGGGCTTTGTTGGCAGCCGTCCCGGTGGCCTTCCAGGTACCGGTTTCCGGAAGCAGAACTCCAACCTTGATCGTCGCAAGATCCGTCACATCAGCCGTCTTTGGCAGCAACGCCGATGCCCCCATGGCCAACACAAAAACAAGCAATAGCGTAATGACTGATTTTTTCATTGTTCTCCTCTTTTCTTTTATTCGATACGTAATCGATTTTTCATCGTTCAACTTATTAGACGAAACGAATTTAAAAACAGCGTTTTTGTCTCAATGGGCGATAACTGTCCGGTTTCTGCCCGAGTGCTTGGCCTGATAGAGGGCGTGGTCGGCGTGATTAATCAGGGCATCAAAATCAGTGGTTGTCTGATCACGTTCTGCCACGCCAATACTGACTGTCACCGTGATGCATTTTTCTCCAAATATCGTGGTCTTTTGTGCCACTGCTTTCCGGAAATCCTCAGCTTTTGCATAGGCCTTTTCAGCATCGGTGTTTAACAACACAACCGCAAACTCTTCTCCGCCAATCCGGCCGACAATGTCGGTACCCCGGAAGGCCTCCTTAAGCATCGCTGAAAAATTTCGAAGTACGGCATCGCCGCCATGATGACCATACGAATCGTTGATTTTCTTAAAAAAATCGATATCCATCATCAGCACTGACAACGTTTCCTGGACGGATCGGGCCTGCTGGTCGGCCTTTTCGGCACACTCCCTAAAGCGTCGTCGATTATTGAGACCGGTCAGCTCATCAGTATTGGCGATTTCTGTCAGCCGCTGTTTTAAACTTTCCCGCTCCGTAACATCTTCAAAGGTGATCAGGTGGCCAACGGTTTCTTTTTTGTTTTGAATACTGCGGATGTTGACGTTAACATAACGGTCTTCTTTGGCAACAATAAAATGACAAACCTGATCCTCCGAATTCTTGATACGCTCCCATAAATCCGGATGTTTCACCAACAGAATTTCCAATTGTTCTTCTTTTAGCGAGGCATTGAACCAGCTAAAAAACTTGATGCTGGCTTCGTTAAAGTCGACAACCCGATAAAAACGATTGACGAGAATCAGGCCAGCACTGCTATCCTCAAAAACCCGTTCCCGGGCCAGATCTTTAATTTCCAGAAAATTATAGCGTGTTAAGGATAAATTGATTAACAAAACACAGGGCGGCAAAATCAATGCCGTGTAGTCAATCCCGATGCCGAAAAGATTCACCGTTACCAACAGCAATGCCAGATATGGCAATACCGAAGCCAGCAGCAGTAGTCTGAACTGGATTCTTTCATCACCCGTGCTGTTTCGAAAACGCTGAAAATAAAACCAGGTACATAAAACCAGGGTAATCAACACATAGGCCGTCTGAACATAATACCAGGGGCCTTTGATCAACAACATGTAGTTGACCCCCATAAACTGATGAATCCCAATTTGGCTGTAATATAAATGATGCCAGTCGTTGGATAGGCGCAGCAGAAATGTGAAAATCGGAATCGCAAAGACCACCAGACCACCAAATCCCTGGAGGAATTTGCCCTTGCCGGTGTACAACATGCTCACCATTAACCACAACGCCGGAAAAAACGGAATCCCGAAATATTGCACCTGATTCCAAAAATACATATCCTGAAGCGAGCTGGCATTGATTTCCACCAGATAACCCAGCAGATAAATCTGCAAGGTCAGACTGAGTGCCCCAAATGCCTTGGCATAGCTTGATTTACCCCGGACAAACGAATTGATAAACATAAAGGAAAGCAATAGAACCCCAATGTATAGATAAATACTGACAAATTTAATAATCATTTTGCTTTTTAGACCTCCTGATCTGGTTCATTTGTCTGATGTGGCCTCTATCAAACGTACGATTATCCCACTTGGATTCGAACACATAAACAAGCGGGAGATGTCCCTACCAATTAAGATGAATTATACTTTAAATACTAACAAAGCACAAGAAATGAAAAAAACAGCGGTCAACCCAAACCCGCTGTTTTTCTTATCCATTATTGACTCAGTCCTGACTTGGCCGCATCTCTTTGTCTGGAACCATCGCTTCCTCCCGTACCCGGGACTTTTTACCAATCAGCCGCAATAGCGTTAATACCGCGCCAAACAGACAGATCGCTGCCGCTGTCGTATAAACGATTTGCATACCATTAATAAAGGCGCCATTTTGGCCAACCACATAATCGGTGACCCGGTAGCCCAACTCCCCGCTCATGCTGCCATAAAGCAAGGTGGTTGCCAATGCAATCCCACAAACCATCCCCATATTCCTTACCAGGGCATTGATGCTCCCGGCAATCCCCAACTGATGTCTACTTACCGTCGACATGATCAGGGAATTATTTGGCGACTGAAACAAGCCCATCCCCACTGATAAGATGACAATAAAAATAACCATGGTCATCAGGGAAGACTGCTCCGTCAGGGTCGCCATTAAAAATAAACCCAGACTGATCAGCAACAGACCGATGAAGGTTAACAATTCTGAGCCAATTTTATCAGAAACATGACCGCTGAGTGGCGCCAGAACGGTTAAAATCAAGGGGAAAATCATCATCACCAGCCCCGCCTGCTCCGGTGAATAGGTCATCACATCCTGTAAATAGAAGGGCTGAATAATACTGTTGCAGAAAAGTCCCACAAAGGTAATAAACGCACAAAAGATGCTTAGTGAAAATAATTTATTCTTAAAGATAGCCAATGGAATCAAGGGGTTTTCACGTTTTTGTTCGACCCTGATAAAAGCAATAAACGACAGGATTGAAACGATAAAGCCCGTTAGGATCAGCGGATTTAAAAAGCCCAGACTGGGTACCTGCCCCAGGGCCACAAATAAGGGCACGATACTGAACATGAACAGAACTGCCCCCAGCACATCCAACCGCTCTGTGGTTTTTTTATTACTTCTTGGCAGCAGCTTAAGGGCAAAGAATAGAACCACTACCCCCACTGGAACATTGATCAGAAAGATATATTCCCAACTGGCGGCCCCGACAATGATGCCTCCCAATCCGGGGCCAACCAACGATCCCAGGGCTACGGATGTGCCGGTTAAACCCAGGGCCTTGCCCCGCTCAGTGGCCGGAAAAACCTGGGTGATAATGCCTTGATTATTGGCCATGGTTGCAGCGGCGCCAACCGCCTGAACAATCCGGGCACCAATCAGCACCGGAAAGGAACTGGTAATCCCACAGAGCAGTGACCCCAGGGTAAACATGGCAATACCAAAGGTGAAAATTCTGGTCTTGCCCAGCATGTCTCCCAGTTTTCCAAAGATCAAAATAATTCCGACAATAACAATCAGATAGCTGGTCACCACCAGCTGAATCTGTGCGGTATCGACATCCATTGCCCGGGCCATCTGAGGCAGCGCGACATTGACAATGCTGCTGTCCAGGGTGGCCATAAAGGTCGACATTACTACAATCAGCAGAATCGGCCATTTATTTTTTTCATAACTTTTTTCCATTTATTCCTCCTCGGCCCTGAGCTGCTGGGTTCGCATAAAGATTTTTTTCATCGCTACCAGGGTCACAGCCTTCTCTTCCGGGGTTAAATCGACTGAGATCAAGTCCACAATCTCCTGAATTTCTTCGTGCATCCTGGGTAATACAGCTCTGGCTTTTTCGGTCAGATACAATTGATAGGCCCGACAATCCCCATCTTTACCGACTTTATAAACATATTCCAGCTCAATCAGCCGTTTAATCGTGCGGGTGGTCATGGCCTTGTCGTTGCCGATTTTTCGGCTGAGCTGATGAAGACTGACACCCTCATTTTTCTCCAGAATAAAAAGATAGGGCATTGAACCACTGCTTAAGCCATATTTTTTCATTACCTTGTCCAGTTGAATCTGATTATTGCGAAATATTTTATTATTGAGCATAATAAAATGCATGTTTTCAATTTCCAATTGTCCTACTCCTTCTAATATTGACTTGTCAACATTATTATAATTCCTTTGCGTTGAGTTGTCAACTTTTTGCCGACGTTTCCATATCTTGCTCAGCGATTCTTTGAATCTGATCGCTGCTACCGAATCATTCTCATAAAATATGTTACATGCTGTCTATTTTATCCACTTCTGATTATACTTCTCCCCATTGCAATAACGTCACAATGAATTAAATTCATTTAAAACAAAAAATTAAATTGAATTTACTAAAATGATTGGATATAATATTTGAGGTACGTAAGCAGATTCGATTGAATACCCAGGCTGTGAAGAGTAACAGCATCTACAAAACGTAGATCAGCGGTAAAATCATTCAAGGAAAAGTGGTGAAAAATGACCTGAATTATTGTTTAAACACATTTTAATTTATGATCAAAGGAGTATTACATGAAGTATGAAAAAACCTTGGTGTCGAGGATTCTACTGACAGTTGTTTTGCCTGTTGCTTTTATTTTTCTAGTAACCGTTGGCTTATCACTGTATGTCCTGAGCCTGAACTTCGACCAGTATTTTACAATCCCAAACAGCATAATCCTGATTTATGCACTCGGATTGCTTGTCATCGTTGGCGTGATTTTAGTGGGTTTTAATAAAACCTCGAACCAAATAACTCAGCTAACTAAAATTGCCAATCGCATCGTTGCTGGTGATGTTGACATAAACCTTGAAGCAACGCAGACCCACGACCAGCTGGGTCAATTAGGTTACACCTTAACAGAAATCGCCGGGACTATTAAATCTCAGGCAGATATTACAAGCCGGATCGGTGCTGGTGATCTTTCCGTCGCAATAACCCCAAAATCCGAAAAAGATCTGCTGGGGAACAGTTTGCAACGTATGCAAACCGCAATGTTAAATCTCGTCGATTATCTATCAATGCTGCCAGAAAGCATCAAGCCAGGATTTGATTTGGATCAGAAACACAACGATGCTTTGGGGGGTGATTTCAAAAATGCGATCACCCGGACCAATCAGGCCATCGAAATACTGGCCTCTGAAAAAGACTTCTATGCAGCAATCCTGGATGCGATGCCATACCGTGTTACCGCCGTTGACAATGATTTGAAGATTACCTTTCTCAATAAAGCGCTGGGTGACTTGATGAAAAAAACCGGCACTGCCGAACATCGGGAAGATATGTATGGTCACGCCTGTTCTGATTGTAATCTAGAGATCTGCAAGACCGAAAATTGTGGCGTTACTGCATTTAAAAAAAGCGGTCGAACCGAATACCCCTTTGAATTCAAAGGCCGCTATTATCGCATGGACACGGCTGCTATTCTTGATAAAGATGGCTCTACCATCGGCTATCTGGAAATCTCTCACGATACAACACCAAATGAAAGCGTAGCCCAGTACACCAAAAAAGAAGTACTCCGTTTGGAGCAAAATCTGGAACGATTATCACTCGGTAACCTGGATTTTGATCTAGACATTCAGATACCCGATGAATACACCCATGCCACCCACGAACAGTTTATGACCATCGAAAAGAACTTAATCTGTGTGAAAGAATCCATTGGTGATCTCATCGCTGATGCCACCCAGCTGACCCGAGCCGCAATTCAGGGCGAGCTGGAGGTCCGGGCCGATGAAACCCGTTTTAGTGGTTCCTGGCAAAAACTGATTAAGGGCATGAATGGAATCCTTGCAAAAATTTCAAAACCCATTAACGAAGTGGCGGCAGCATTGAATGATATGTCTGAAGGAAATTTAAACGCGACCGTAACTGGCACCTACAAAGGCCGTTTCGATGCCCTGAAAACCGCCGTCAACACCATGGGCAGCCGCTTCAGAACGGTCGTAACTGAAATTTCAGCTGTGACTGAAGAAATCGGCAACGGCAATCTGAGCATCGATGACATGCGTGTCTACCGAGGCGATTTCAATGCCATTTCTATTTCGCTTAATGCGATTATTAAAAAGTTAAATGATCTCCTTGGTGACATCAACAATGCGGCTGAACAAGTTAATACCGGTGCCAACCAGATTGCTGACAGTAGTCAATCCTTGGCCCAGGGCTCCACCGAGCAGGCCAGCTCGATTCAGGAGTTAACCGCATCCATCGCTGAAATCGCCGACCAGACGAAACACAATGCCGTTGATGCCAATAAGGCCCGAGCATTGGCCGCTGACGTCATGGAAAACGCTGATAAGGGTACTACTCAAATGATCAGAATGCAGCAATCGATGATCGACATGAACAAGTCCTCTGATGATATTTCTAAAATTATAAAAGTCATTGATGATATTGCCTTCCAAACCAATATTCTGGCGCTCAATGCGGCCGTTGAAGCGGCCCGGGCCGGACAACACGGCAAAGGTTTTGCCGTCGTCGCCGAAGAAGTCCGGACCTTGGCTGCCCGCAGTGCCGATGCCGCCAAAGAAACAACCGGACTGATCGAAGGGTCCATCCAAAAGGTTCAGGAAGGAACAAAAATTGCCGATGAAACAGCTGCAGCACTTGATGAAATTGTCAGTGGCATCGATCAAGTTACCGGTCTGATTGGCAATATTGCCACCGCCTCCAATGAACAGGCCACAGGCATTGCCCAAATCAACCTGGGAGTCGAACAAGTTGCCCAGGTTGTTCAGCAGAACTCAGCCACCGCCGAACAAAGTGCCGCTGCCAGTGAAGAATTATCCGGCCAATCGGTTTTATTAAAACAGATGATTAATCAATTTCAACTGAGATAATCCACAATAATTTGTCAATTACACTACCAACGCAAGGCCACCACATTAAGTGGTGGTTTTTGCGTTGGTATGTAATACAAATCAGATAATCTGTAAATCTCTCATTCTAATTAAGGTATCTTTCTTCAGATTGCCGTTCATTCTTGACTTTGTTATGAAAAATCGCTAGGATATAGCTTAGACAAAGAATCATCATTCGGACTAAAGTATCATCGGGTCTATCACGACGCCTATTTAGGAAGGTAAATTTATGGAAAAAGAAATCAGTCGCAGAGATCGAAAAAAACGCCAGGTACTCACTACTCTCGTCGATGTGACAATGAAACTGTTTATTGAAAAAGGATTTGCAGAAACAACCATCGCTGAAATTGCATCGGCTGCAGATATTGGCACGGGCACCTTTTATAATTATTTTCATTCAAAAGAAGATGTTCTGAGATATGTTTTGACAAAAAATCTGGATGAAACAAAGGACTCCCTGGAAGAACTGAATCGCTCTTCCATGAGTCCTCCGGAAAAAATCTCTCAAATTCTGTTAACCATCGGTAAAATTTTTAAAGAAAATCAGCAATTATTTAACTTATGCAATCGCCATCTTTCTCTGATGGGGCCACCCCATGGAACTGAATTTAAAGATATCTTGGTAGCCATAATCCAGGAAGGGCGAATAAATGGCGATTTCAGAAATGATGTACCCATTGAAATGATCACCGAACTGTTTATGGGTTTAATCAAATCTGCCCTTACCAGTCATGCAAAAATTTCTTTTGAGGAAAACCTCAACTATAAATTGAAACTGTTTATGAATGGACTTTTAACAAAATAATACGGCAATAAAACGTCAGCTTGGTGTCTCTTATGGACCTTATTTTAATAATCTTTTTAAACCTGCCGCATCGACAAGCCGATTCACCAGATCACCGCCAATGCCGATGACGGTTTCCTCATGCGTGAATTCGGTGATTTTTTCATCAAAAAGAATAGTGGCCTGAGCTGGCAGCTCCTCATCGCCATCCCAAAATAAAAATCGAATTGGCATACAGACAAAGGCCATGGCCTGAAATCCGGCGTCTGAATTTGGTAACCGTTCAAACCCCAGTTTTTCTGCCGCCTCAATCAATTGCTCTGTTTTCCCTTCAAAGGTTTTGGCAAAAGGCATCAGGGTTGATTTTTTAAAGGCCGGACTAAATGGTGCTGCACCCCGGAGTTCATGAAGAGGAATAAAATTACCAGAATTTCTCGGTGCTTCTTTCGAAAAATAAAACAAATGATAAATAGCTGACTGAGTATAAAAATCCACCTCTTCCTGGGGATTTTCAAGATTATGAATTCTGGCATCCACTCGGTTAATCTCGTAATTGACACCAAAATAAGTAATCGGTAAATTATTTTCATTGTATCCGGGCAGTCCTAAGGCCGCATAACGTTCTTCATAGTCAAACTCCAGCGCCTTTAGTCGCCAATATTCACATACATTTTTATAATTATCTTGTTCCATCTTCAGTCTCCTCCATTTTATTTATGCTTAGCGTTTACAAAGTAGCAGGAGCTTAACCCGCTGTTTCGCAATTTATTATTCTTTAATCAGCAATTAACAATTATCTTGAATATATTCATTTATGAATTTATTCATAAATATATTATCTTCATTTCTTTATTTTGTCAACAACAATCCATTCAATCACTATCTTTTTCTCATCTCAAAAAACATGCTCCACCGCCGTCACTTGGATGTTTTTTCTTTTTAAAATCATACAACGAGTATAACGTTTAGCTATTGATTCTAAATTAATCTTGTCAGATCGGACAAATATTTGCAAAAAGAAAAAACAGCCGACTGATATAAAGTCCGCTGTTTTTTATTTGGGTGAGGTGGATGTTATTACCTTAATAATTTAGTCCATGAACCTTGAAATAAGGTTGAAAAGAAAGCTGTCTCCTAAAGCTTGATCAAATGTCCTTGTCAATCAGGGGAAAATCCCCTTAATCTCTTCAGCATAAATCAACCGTTTCAGAGCGATGATATAGGCCGCCATCCGCAATGAACACTGGGATTGCTGACTTTCTTCGAGAATTTCAATAAATGCGGCTGACATAATTTTCTCCAGGGTTTTATTGACCTGCTCCCGGTTCCAGGTTAAGATCTGAATATTCTGAACCCACTCAAAATAAGAAACAATCACCCCACCGCTGTTAGCAAAAATATCCGGCACCAGTACGATGCCCCGTTCTTCCAATAGCGCATCGGCGGCCACACTGGTCGGTCCGTTGGCGCCCTCAATGATATAGGAACATTGCAGTTTCTCGGCATTTTCAGCATTGATCTGGTTCTCCAGCGCCGCCGGAATCAGTACATCACATTTGCAGGTCAGAACTTCTTCATGGGAAATATGACGAACCCCGACCTTCTGATAGTCTTTTAACTGCTTACCTGTTTGCTCTAAAAACTCCGATATTTCGTCAGCATCCAAGCCGTTTTCGCAGTAAATTCCTCCCGAAACATCGCTTAATGCCACAATTTTGCTGCCCCGATGAAAAAGAATCCGGGCGGCATTGCCACCGACATTGCCCATCCCTGAAATCGCCACGGAGACATCCGCAAGCTTCTTGCCATCCCGCTCCAGAATCAGTTTGGTACTGATGGCGACGCCCCGGCCAGTGGCCGAATTACGTCCTTTGGAACCACCCAGCTCCAAGGGTTTGCCAGTGACCACTCCAGGGCAGGGCTTGCCTTTTAGCATGCTGTAGGTATCCAGAATCCAGGCCATCGTTTGGGAATTGGTATTTACGTCTGGGGCTGGAATATCCATATCCGCACCAATTAGCGGTTCGATGGCAAAGGCGTAACGTCTGGTCAGTTTGCGCAGTTCCCGTTGAGAAAGCGTATTGGGATCAACCCGCACCCCACCTTTAGCCCCACCGTAGGGAATATTAACGACTGCACATTTTAACGACATCCAGGTGGCCAGGGCCTTGACTTCATTTAAATTACAGTCCTGATGAAAGCGGATCCCGCCTTTAAACGGCCCCCGGATATTGGAATGCTGAACCCGATAGCCTTCAAAAACCTGGACTCTTCCATCATCCATTTCTACCGGCAAATAAACCTTTGTTTCCCTTTGGGGGTTTTTGATGATATCAAACATATACTGATTCATCCCGCCAATTTCCATTGCCTCTGTCATTACATCTACCACGTTCGAATAGGGATCATAGAATTCGCTCATACACTTGTCTCCTGCTTATAATTTGTTGCGGCACATCAACTGAAAACAATCATAAACTTAAAGCATTTACATTGTCAATCACTCAACACAAAACGATGATACCTAATTATTTTAAGTGTATTCACCTAATTTAAAAAGTTTTTTCACTTCTTTACTTAATTTAATTATGTTACAATATTGTAACAAACATCGACTATTTTACACTAACAATTCATTTTCAATTATTTTCAATAATTCAGGAGACTAAATAATGAAAAACAAACAATTGGACGCCATCGATCTGCAGATATTAAATCTGCTCCAGAAAAACGGCCGAATCTCAATCAAAGAACTGGCCGCTCAGGTCTATCTCTCGTCACCGGCGGTTTCTTCCCGGATCGAACAACTGGAAAAGAATAATTATATTAGCGGCTATCAGGCGGTAGTGAATCCCATCAAAATGGGCTATCATATCAAGGCCTTTGTCAATCTGGAGGTTGAACCGATCCGCAAAAAAGAGTTCTATCCCTACATCCAGGGCTGCAATAATGTGATCGAATGCAATTGTGTCACCGGTGATTATTCGATGCTACTGGAAGTTCTTTTCCCCAGCACCAGCGAATTGGACAGCTTCATCGGCGAACTGCAACGATTCGGCCGAACTAAAACCCTGATTGTCTTTTCAACTTCGGTGGAGCATCGGGGGATTGAGTTTGCTTTGGAATAAATCGGAGGCAAACATTTTGATTGCCTCCGATCATCTGCTGATAAGCCCGTGTTAATTTTTTAAGCCCTTACCATAAGATTTTTTCCGTTAATTTTTACTTATTTAAGCAGCATCTTATTGACCGCATTAATCAGCGCCAGGGCACTGGCCCGCATCACATCCTGCTCGATGGCTTTACCCGAGAACAACTGGTCATCGCAGCGAATCTGGGCGGTGACCTTGCCCAGACTCCCTTTGCCCCGACTGAGGCTGTTGATCCGGTAATCGATGAGTTCAATGGGCGCCCCGATAGCTTCCATAATCGCTCCATAAAGGGCATCAATAACCCCGGATCCGCTGCGGCTGCTCACCACTTCCTGCTCACCTTTTACCAGCCTAACTGTTGCTACTGGTAACCCTCCGGTCACCTGTAGCTGATAATCAAGTAGCTGCCATAATTCCGGGCTCGTAGCACTGCTGGGAACGCCACTGTTTTTCAGCAGGGTCAGGACATCATTGTCGTAGATTTCTTTTTTGGCATCGGCCATCGTCAAAAACTGCTGGTAGATGGCTGCCACTGAGACCTCAGGAATATCAAAACCCAGACGCTTTGTGACGTGCATAAACGCATGTCGGCCTGATCTGGCAGTGAGGACAATTTCCATTGCCGGTGCTCCGGTGGTTTGTGGATCCATAATTTCATAAACATCCTTGGATTTGAGCAGCCCATCCTGATGGATTCCCGAGGAATGAGCAAAGGCATTTTCCCCAGTGATGGCCTTGTTGACCTGAATATCCAACCCCATGGTGGCACTGACCATCCGGGATGTTTCATAGATTTTTTTGGAGTCCACCGTGGTATGTCCGCCATAATAAGCCGGGTGGAGCGAAATCCCCATGACCACTTCTTCCAGTGCGGTATTGCCGGCCCGCTCACCGATCCCATTGATGGTACATTCCACCTTATCCGCCCCGTTTTTAACCGCTGCCAGGGTATTGGCGGTAGCCAGACCAGTGTCATTATGACAATGAACACTGAGCATCACCCTGGGATCGAGATTTTTAAGCCGATCATTAATGCGGTAGATCAGCTTGCCAAATTCCTCAGGAATGGCAAACCCCACCGTATCCGGCACATTAATGATGGTGGCACCAGCCTTAACCACCGCTTCAATGGTTTGCCAGAGATACTCAAACTCCGAGCGGCTGGCATCTTCCAACGAATACTGAACCTGGGGTAGCAGACTGCTGGCATATTTAACTGCGCCGACACCCATCTCGATAACCTGCTCCGGTGTTTTCTTAAATTTCTTGGCGACGTGAACACCTGATGAACCCAAAACAATATGAATCAACGGATTTTCGGCCGCCCGGATACTCTCATAAATGCAATCAATGTCTGCTTCCACCGCCCGACCCAGGGCCGCAATCCAGACGTCCTGGCCGATTTTTCGGCTAATCGCCCGAACGGCCTCAAAATCCCCCTGGGATGACGACGGAAAGCCTACCTCCATCATATCGACCTTCATTTTGGCAATCTGCTGGGCCACCTCCAGCTTTTCGGCCAGATTCAATTTGGCCCCCGGCACCTGCTCACCATCTCTTAAGGTGGTGTCAAAAACATAAATTTTTCGTGACATACTCTTTCTCCTTTTATGAATATAGTTTAGATAATTTAGAAACAAAGAACAATGATTGCTTTGTGCTCAGTTTCCACAAACAATTTTGTAACGTGTAGGCGAACAGTTCATCGAACTGTCCGCCGTACAGTGTAGAAATTCGCGAAGGCAACGAGCCAATCACAAGCTTGCTTGTAGTTGGCGACTGCCCGCGACCTCGAAGAAATTCGCATCGCGATTTCTTCTGGTGTTTCGTGCGAAACTGATCGCAAAGCTCACGGCACTTTCTTAATTACCTAATTTGGGGTAAAAAAAGCTCCCTTATCATCTCAATCAGAGACGAAAAGGGAGCTTTCCGCGGTACCACTCTTATTCATACAGACCCTGTATGCACTTTATCGATACCCTTTACTGCCCCTGAAGATTCTTTTTCGTCTAAAATTAGTGTATAAAAAAACGCCTGTCTCAAACGAGACAGACGAAAAATCTGCTATACCACTCTTTTTATAAATCTTCAATACGGGCTTAATAAAACCGATATCCATCCCCTGTAACGGTGGGCTTCCGTCTTAACCTAATTTTCGCCGACTCTATCGGCGCTGTTTCAGCAAGCAACTCCGAGGTGAGTTCATCATCTTCTGATTTCTGCTTCACACCACCCAGCAGATCTCTGCAAATCATCCAACAACTACTATTCCGCATCTACGTCTTTCTGATATTTTATTCATCATAAACGAATCAAACCCGTTTGTCAACCCAATAAAGCAGAAAAAGCAGCCGTTTATAAACAGCTGCCAATGATAGTGAAGTGAAAAAAGATGTCGAAACTTTTCTCACTTCACAAATTATAAATTGTTAAGCTTAACTTTCTCTGTAACTTTTCATTTATTTAAGCAGATGTTAAAGAAAGATGAAAGACAATGCTCTTTATTTCTAAAAACGCCCAATCTTTTTACACCGCCATCCATGCCATGTCTGGTTGTAATCTGATTGCCTGCTTGTCCGTTACACATAATGATCCCGGCCAGAATTAGCGGAAAATCTCCCGGGCCATTTTCTTGGCTGTCGGGGTGTCGGCCAGTCCGCCTTCTGCCGTTTCTTTGAGCGTTTTTGGCATCGCATCCCCAATGTCTTTCATGACGGTAATCACCTCATCCACCGGGATGACACTCTCAATACCTGCCATGGCCATTTCTGCAGCAATCAGGGCACTGGCCGCCCCGCTGGCATTGCGCTTAACACAGGGCACTTCGACCAGCCCGGCCACCGGATCACAAACCAGCCCCAGTACACTTTTCAGCGCAATGGCACAGGCATGGGCACTCATGTGTGGGGTACCGCCCATCAGTTCTACCGCTGCTGCCGCCGCCATCGCCGCGGCACTGCCACATTCAGCCTGACAACCGCCTTCCGCCCCAGATATACTGGCTTTCTTGGCAATTACCATACCGAGTCCTGCGGCGGTAAAAAGACTCATCACTACCTGCTCTTCTGTTAAATCGTATGCTTCTTTCAAGGTCAGTAAAAGAGCCGGAATGATCCCACAGGAGCCAGCGGTGGGAGCTGCCACAATTCGCCCCATGCAGGCATTCACTTCAGCAATGGCCAGGGCCTTGGCCAGGGTTTCGCTGAGCACCATCCCGCCGAGGGACTGACCGGCACGAATGGCCTGTTTCATTTTAAGCGCATCCCCGCCACTCAAACCACTGGCTGACTTACTCCCGCTGTTTAAGCCTTTGCTGGCGGCTTCGGCCATCACCTGCAGGCTTTTTTTCATTTCTTCGATCAGGTCTTGCTGGGATCTTTCCATCTGCAGCGCCTGATCGGCCAGAACCAACGCCGAAATAGGTTTTCCCTTTTTTGTCGCCTTGTCTGCCAGTTCCTGTACGGAATCATAACTTATCATCTTCGCTCCTAATAGATTGGTTTGATTAAAACCGCCTTTTTTACAGAGTTCACTGCTTCAATTAAACTGACCAGTTCTTCATTAACGGCCTGGTCGGTTTCAATCACCATCATTGCTTCACCGCCTCGTTGGGAACGATACATGTTCATCTCGGCAATGTTGATCCCCTGATCAGCCAGCAAATTGGTCACTGCCGCGATCATTCCCGGCGTATCATGATGGGGCACCAGCAGAGTGTAGTATTCGCCATTAAACTTGACATTGATCTCATTAATCCGGTTGACCACAATTCGGCCACCACCCACCGATGATCCCTGGACAATGGTTTTTTTGCCCTGTGAATCAACCGCTGCAATCAAAGCCGTATTGGGATGAACCGCCTTGTTGCCGGATTTTTTAAATTTAAAGGCCATGCCCAGGTCCCGGGCCAGCTCCAGACTGTCTTTGATGCGTTCATCATCCGGAGCCATCCCCAATAAGCCGGCAATAATTGCCTTATCGGTTCCGTGGCCCTTATAGGTTTGGGCAAACGAACCATAGAGCTCTATCGTCACCGTCGCTGGCTGCCCACCGGACACCGCCCGGGCGATTTTTCCGATCCGCACCGCTCCGGCCGTATGGGAACTGGAGGGGCCCACCATAATCGGTCCAATAATGTCAAATACATTCATCCCAACCTCACTCTTTTGGCATCAGCCAGACTTTTAATTACCTCTCCTCAACGATGCCATCTTTTTTATTTTCTTACCCTGAACACTCTTTTTTAAGCATCCGCCTTCTGACTGAATTTAAGAACTGGTTTACGTACTGCTTTTACCTCATCCAACCGTCCGACAATGGTATCATGGGGTGCCGATTTTACTACTTCAGGATTTTCTTTGGCTTCCCGGGCAATCTGTTTCATCGCCGCAATAAAAGCATCCAGGGTTTCTTTGCTTTCGGTTTCGGTTGGTTCAATCATTAGTGCTTCTTTGACAATCAACGGAAAATAGATCGTCGGCGGATGATAGCCAAAATCAATCAGACGCTTGGCAATATCAAGTGCCGACACACCGGCTTTTGCCTGCTTTTGAGCTGAAAAAACAACTTCATGCATACAGGTTTTTCCGAATGGCAATTCATAATCCTCACAGAGCCCAGCACGGATATAGTTAGCATTTAGCACCGCCATTTCTGAAGCTTCCCGTAGTCCCTTTGCCCCTAATGAACGGATGTAGGAAAACGCTTTAACGACCACTAAAAAATTACCATAGAACGATTTAACCCGGCCAATTGACAGCGGCCGGTCACCATCAAGATAATAGCCATTGGTGCCGCTTTCCACTACCGGCCCTGGCAGTAAGGGAACCAATTCTTTTTTGACTCCCACCGGACCTGAACCCGGGCCGCCACCGCCATGAGGTGTGCTAAAGGTTTTGTGGAGATTGAGATGTACCACATCAAAGCCCATGTCACCCGGGCGGGTTTTGCCCATGATGGCGTTTATATTGGCACCGTCATAATAGAGCAGGCCTCCTGCCTGATGGACGATCTTCGCTATTTCGACAATATTTTCTTCAAACAAGCCCAGAGTACTGGGATTGGTCAGCATCAGTCCGGCAATTTCATCACTCATCACCGCCTGCAGTGCTTCAAGATCAACCCCACCAGCCGGATTGGACTTCACCTCGATGACATCAAAACCAACAACCGCCGCCGAAGCCGGATTGGTGCCATGGGATGAATCCGGCACGACAATTTTTTGTCGCTTGGTATCACCTCGGTGCTGATGATAGGCTTTAATAATCATCAGTCCCGCCATTTCGCCATGGGCGCCAGCCGCCGGTTGCAGCGATACCCGTTCCATTCCGGTAATCTCTGCCAGCATTCGATCGGTTTGATAAAGCACTTCCAGACAGCCTTGAACAGTCTGCTCCGGCTGATAGGGGTGAACCCCGGTAAAACCACAGTACTGAGCCACCGCTTCATTAACTTTGGGGTTATATTTCATGGTACAGGAGCCCAGGGGATAAAAACCCGAATCAACCCCATGATTCATTTGCGAAAGGGCCGTAAAGTGGCGGATTGTATCGATCTCGCTAACCTCCGGTAAGGCCACTTCTTCTGCACGTAAAAACGCTTCAGGGATCATGGAATCAATGGATAGCTCGGGAACATCACACATTGGCAGAATATCAGCTTTTCTTCCCGGCACCGACTTTTCAAAAATAAGCGCTTCTTGTTTAATCACAATGCTTCACCACCTTTTCTACCAGCTGATCAATTTCCTGGCGGGTTCGTTTTTCAGTGACCGCCAGCAACCAGCCATACTCAAACTCCGGATAGGCCTTTTTTAATTCATAACCGCCGATGATTCCATCCCCCAGCAGATCTTTGTTTAAGTCTTCCGGTGCAGTTGTGCCGATAACTGCAAACTCTTTAAAGAATGGGGCTGTAAAAGCCGGGGTAAATTTTCCGGTGGCAATCAGCCTGTCATGGAGATAATGGGCTTTACGAAGGCATAGGGTAGCCACCTCTTTTAGCCCCGCCTTGCCCAGCAACGTCAGATAAATCGTTGCTGCCAGGGCATTCAGGGCCTGATTCGAGCAGATATTTGACGTCGCCTTATCCCGCCGGATATGCTGTTCTCTGGTCTGAAGGGTTAAAACAAAGGCTCGTTTGCCGTCATGGTCAGTGGTTTGTCCAACCACCCGACCGGGCAATTTTCGCATCAGAGCCTTGGTTGTTGCCATAAAACCCAGTCCCGGCCCGCCGAAACTGATTGGATTCCCCAGGCACTGACCATCTCCAACCACGATATCGGCCCCCAATTCGCCGGGAGATCGAAGGATTGCCAATGACAATGGATCGACAGAGGCAATAAACAACGCTTTTTGTTGATGGGCAAGGTCCGCTACCCGGCTCAACTCTTCAATAACGCCAAAAAAGTTCGGACTTTGCACAATCACCGCAGCAGTCTGCGCGCCGCATAAGGCTTCAAGCTCGTTTAAATCGATGGTACCATTTTGAAAACCAATTTCTCTTACCCGCACGTTTTTAAAGTGGGCGTAGGTTTGCACCACCTGGCGATGCTCAGGAGAAACGGTGCTGGCAATCAGCACTTCGTTCCGACCCGTCTGACTGACAGCCATTGCCACCGCTTCGGCCAGTGCCGTTGCGCCATCATACATTGACGCATTGGCAATCTCCATTCCGGTCAACTCACAGATCATCGATTGAAACTCAAAGATTGCCTGCAGGGTGCCCTGACTGATTTCCGGCTGATAGGGTGTGTAAGCCGTGTAGAATTCCTGTCGGGAGGTCAGACTGCCAACAACACTGGGAATAAAATGATCATACGCCCCGGCTCCCAAAAAACAAGTGCAGCTGTCCAGGTCGGTATTTTTTTGTGCCAGCTCCCGCATCAATGTGATCAGTTCCATTTCTGACAGGGCTTCCGGCAACGCCAGTTCCCGGTCCAGCCGGACTGCCACGGGGATGTCCGCAAAAAGTGCATCCCGGGATGTCAGACCCAGTTTTTCAAGCATCGCCTGTTGTTCTTCCCCGGTTGTTGATAAATAAGATGCCATCGATGTTCCTCCTTTATAGTGTGGCTTTCAGTTTTTCAAGTTGTTCTGCTATCGCTTCATCGTCAAAGCAGTATTTCATTGTAGTAAACTGGCTGCGGAGCTTTTTAACGTCTTCCGCCACCGCTTTTTTACGCAGAATCACATCGGCCATCAATTCAGCCGTCTCTTTAAAGGCTTCCCTGGTAAAGCCAAAGCGGGTCATCTCGGCAACACCAATGCGGATTGCCCCGGAAGCGGTAAAGCCCTCTTCCTCCGGTGTTGCCTGATAATTAATGATGATATTGCTTTCTTCGAGACGTCTGGCCACTTCTGGACCAATGCCATAGCCAACCTTCACCACCACCTGGTGGGTCTCGGTATAGGAAATCTGTGGATCGCCGGCCACATCAAGTCCAGCTTCGGCCAGCGCTTTGGCAAAATATTTGGCATTCTCAATGACAGTGCGCTGATAATCATCTTTGAAATAATTCATTTCGTAGGCCGCCATTAACAGACCCAACATTGTGCCGAGATGGTGGTTGCTGACACTGCCCGGAAACGCCCGGGTCTCGATGGTTTCCCAAAGGCCATACTTATAATCATCCTTGTCATAATTTCCGGCGATGACCCCACGCTGGGTACCAAAAAATGTTTTATGGGTGGAACCAGTTACCAGCTCAGCCCCTTCTTTAAAGGGATCCTGGAAATAATCACCGACCAGTCCCAGGACATGGGCCATGTCATACATAATCACCGCATTGAGTTGCTGATCATCGATAAATTGGCGTATTTCCTGTACCGGTTCCTTGTGCAGAACCATACTCTTGCCAAAGATAATTAATTCCGGTCGATACGTCGCAATGACTTTTTTTGTTTCTTCGACATCGATCTTAAAGAGATTATCCGGCTCCACCGGGAAATTGACAACTGCCGTTTTTTCCGTCCGGGGATCGACAGCGATATAATCATGCAGGGCGCCCATTGGCTGGGCACTTAAATGACCACCACGGATGATATGATTGTTCAGGATATAGCCCAACCGCTTGGCCTCAACCTTGCGGTTGACCCGATTCTTGTAATCCATCAAAGCACTAAAGACTGCCATATTGGCCATTTGCCCGCTGATTACCCGGGTTTCAACCTCGGCACAGTTAAAGTACTGCTTGAATTCCTCCATCAGCAGGTATTCAATCTCGTCGATAAAAGCCGTTCCCTGATAATAAAAAACGTCATAATCATAAAAAGATTTGGTTTTTTTGTGCTCCGCATAACGAAACGACGGATCCATCACTGATAACAACCGTACTGCCGATGAATGGGCTTGTTCCGATGGGATCAGGTTAATGGTTTCATACTGCCGGTGATGGCTGTTGTCAAAGCTCTTCTTCAGCAGATTGAGGGCTTTACCGGGATAATCGGCGGCACTTTCAAACTGTCTTGTCACCTCCACACCATAAAGAATCGGGCGGGCATACGGGGGCGCATCACTTTTTAAATGGTAGGGCACAATCACTGCCGCCACCCGTTTATTGCGGATTTCAACCTCCACCAGGTCATTGATTTCGACATCACCATCAAGGAGCGCCAGGCCAATCCCACGCATCGCTTTTTCATCGGTTATCTGACTATCCAGTCCATAGCCTTCGGCTTTTAAATAGGGTACCATGGTGGCACTGGTAATCACGCCGACTTCCCTGCCATCTTTAAAAACCTTGCATCCGGCCCGGGCCACACCCTTACCGGTAATGGCCAAGGGTCTGACAATTTTGGGCAGTTTGGATAAATCGCTAAAATCCCGTTCCATGATGGCCTTAAAGCCGCAATACTGTTCCCGAAGTGGTTCCCGCCCCAGATAATTGCCCTTATCCGCGGCAAAGCTGACAGCAAATTTAGCCAGTGGACAGGAAAAAATCGGAATCTCCTGACCCTCGTTATCCAGTCCCAGTTCGTGTCCATATAGCGGCAGACCGGCTTCCAGTCTTAATGTATCCCGGGCCCCCAGACCGACGGCCATGGCACCCAATCCCAGCAGCTCTTCCCAGATTTCCGGGCCCTGCCCGGCTTTGGCAAACAGTTCAAACCCCAGGGGTTCCCCGGTGTAGCCGGTTCGGGCCACCAGGAGGGGAGCCCCGTGATAATTAAGAATTCCCAACGCATTCTTAAGGGGTTCGGTCAAAAATTCGCTCCCGGTTAATTTTTTCAAAATATTCTTGGCTTCCGGGCCCTGCAGTGAAATCATCGCCAGCTCAGCGGATTGATCGGTTATTTGGGCATCAAAGGCTTTGATTTCGTTATTCAGGTGCTGCCAATCTTTGTCGGCGTTGGCCGCATTCACTACCAGCAGGTAGCGATCTTCATAAAAGCGGTAAAGGTAGGCATCATCAATGGCACCGCCGTTTTTATTGGGAATCATCGTATACTGGGCCTGAAGCAGATCCAGCGCAAAAACATTGTTGGTCAGGACATACTGTAAAAAAGCGGTGGCCTCTTTTCCGGTGATGATGAAGCGGGCCATATGTGAAACATCAAAGATGCCCGCTTTAATCCGGGTATGGAGATGCTCATCAACAATGCCATGGGGATACTGAATTGGCATCTCCCAGCCCCCAAAATCTACCAAGGTGGCTCCGGCTTTGACATGATTGTCATATAATACAGTGCGTTTTAAATCTCCCATTTGCTGATCTCGCACGCTTTCTATTCCTGACAAAACGCTTCGTACTCGGTTGCGTCCATCAAGTCATCAACTTCTGTGGGATCATCCATTTCAACACAAATCAACCAGTTTTCAAAGGCATCGGTATTAATCAGCTCTGGCTCATCATTCAGCGCTTCGTTAATTTTCTCGACCGTTCCGGCCACCGGCAAATAAATATCGGAAGCCGCCTTAACCGATTCGACCACCCCAAAGGTTTGATCCTTATCAATATGATCACCCACTTCCGGCAATTCAACAAAAACAATATCTCCCAGGGAATGTTGGGCGTAATCGGTAATCCCGATAGTGGCCCGATTGCCTTCTACCTTAACCCACTCATGATCCTTTGAATACTTCAACCCTTCAACAATTCTCATTTTTCAATCCTCCATTTTTTTCTAATTTTACCAAAAAACAAAAAAAGCAGAAAGCTAATGCCTTCTGCTCTGTTATTGACCTGAGAGATTTCTGTTTTAAAGTTGCCCCTTCGGTGCGTTTTCGCTTTCCAGAGAGATGTCCGGATGCGGTCCTCTTTACCTGAGATCATCACTGATATTATGGCTAATACCAGCTTATTCCTTCGGTGCTGCACACTCTGCAGTCTCTCCCGTATCCATCATTCATCATACCATCGTTTAATTGTATTCTTCAGCCTGATCTATTTATCAAGTTGTTGTGAGTATACACTGCTGCCCCGGTAATTGTCAACCACTGAAACCATATTATTTCAAACGGTGTCTATTTTTATTGTGCCTATCCTTTACCCGAATAGCTGCCCACTTTTGCGAAACGGCTATTTTCTTCGTGAATCGTTGTTAGCTTGGGCTTTAATTTCTGGTAGAATAAACTGGTTTAATGAAGCTAAATTGATTATGCGATATGAAAATTATTACATTTAACGCTATACTAAAAAGGAGAAAAATTATGAAAAAAACACTATTTGCCCTACTCTTATTTGCCCTCTTCATCCCAATTCAAACAGTCTTTGCCGAGACTGATATCATCCCGGTCTTATCCCGTGGCCATATCGAAAATTTGGGTGACTATCCAGCCGATCACACCTGGGTCGAAAGCCCTGAAATGATCGGCACCGTTGGTCAGAGTAAACGAATTGAAGGCTTCGAATTAAAACCTGATGCGGATGTGTCCTCGGAGATTGAACTGTGTTACAACGTCCATGTCCAGAATATCGGCTGGCACTATGATGAAAATGATCCCAGCACTTGGGCTAAAAACGGCGACTATGCCGGCACCCGTGGCAAGGGACTGCGCATTGAAGCGATCAAAATTGTTCTGCTTGACACCACCGGCAAACAGGTATCCGGTTATCATGTCCGTTACTGCGGTCATGTCCAGAATATTGGCGACTTGCCATCCGTTTCGGAAGAATGGTTCCTCGATGGTGAACAGCTTGGTACCGTTGGCAGCTCGCTTCGCCTTGAAGCATTAAAACTGGAAATTTTCAAGGATGCCACGACTGGCACCGATTTAAGTGCCTACACTGCCCTGATAAAACAAATTGAAAGTTTAAACGAATCCGACTTTAGCAAAACTTCCTGGAATAATCTGCAATCTGTTGTTTCTCAAAACAAGATTGATGAGCAAAGCAGTTCCGCTGAAATCGCCACCGCCATTGCAACTATCCAAAAGGCGATGAACCAGCTTGAAGATCTGACCCAATCAACCATTTACAGTAAAGCCGGTAGCTATGGACCAAGTAGCGGAAGCGAATCGATCAATCAGGATGTAATTATCACTACCGGTGATGTGACGCTTCAGAACTTGACAATTGATGGTAATCTGATCATTGATGAAGCCGTTGGCGACGGAAACGTGACCTTGAACAATGTCACAGTTTCCGGTGAGTTACGGGTTTGCGGCGGTGGCAAAAATAGTATTCACATTAACGGTGGCAATTATTCGAAAATCCTGGTTGAGCAGGCTCCGGATGGCGGCGTCCGGATTGTTACCACCGGCCTTGACGGAGTGCCAGTTATCCTAAGCGAAAACGCTGCTGGCGAAACCCTGATTCTTGAAGGCGAGTTCGATTCAGTCACAGTCAATGCTCCCAATGCGGTGATTAAAACCCAGGGGCAGACCAGCATTAAAACCCTGGATGTCGGCGAAGACGGTCAAAATACCGCCATTGAACTTGGTAGTACCACCGCCGTAACAAACCTGGCCTTGTCAGCACCTACTAATATCACTGGTAGCGGTAGGATCAGCAAAGCCGAGATTTCCTCAGACAATGTCAGCTTTGAAAAGGCTCCCGATAATTATACGGTTGACCCCGAGGTGGTGGTGCCACCTGTAATCCCCACCCCAGAACCGACACCTCAGCCACAACCCGGGGGCAGCGGTGGTGATAACGGCGGTGGCGGTTATACCCCACCGAGCAAAATCAGTCTGAGTGTGACCACTGTCCCAACTGTCAGCCCATCTAAAACCTACGATGGTACTACCGCCACCGATGTAACCAATCAGCTACTCGACACTGCAGCCATCACTGGAATTTCGATCGGTGATACCGTAACCGTTACCGCCACGGCTACCTATGACAATAAAAACGTCGGCAGCAATAAGGATATCACCATCACCTACAATCTATCCGGAGCTGCTGCCAGCAAGTACAATCCCCCGGCGACCACGACAATCAAGGGCGAGATTCTGACAAAACCCCTGAGCCTCCCGACAACACCGATCTCAAAAGAGTATGACGGAACAACGATGCTTGACACCGTGATTACCGAAGACATAGGCCAGCTGACCGCCGATAATTTCACGATCACCCGAACAGCCACCTATTTAGACAACAACGTAGGAGCCAATAAACCGGTAACCTGTTTCTACACCCTGTCGGGAAACGATGCCGGCAATTACAGCGCCCCGGCCGACCACTCGGGTACCGGAACCATTACCAAAAGAACCCTGACGGTCTCTTGCACCAGCCTGAATATCAATAAAACCAAAACCTATGATGGCAGCACTGACGTGTTTAATGGCAAGGGCAAAATTCAAGCTGGCAATAACGTGATCAGCGTGGCAACCGGTGTGGCAGCCGACCCCACTATTATCGTCACGGCCACCGCTGCTTATGATAATCAAAACGCCAGCGACAACCGAACTATTACGATTAGCTATTCAATTGACAGCACCTCTGCCAACAATCGCTATCAGGTCCCAGCGACAGAAACCATCAGTGGGGCTAATATTACCGCACGGTCATTGACAATAGCAGCTCCCACTCCGGTGGCCAAAGCCTACGACGGCACCGCCAATGTCTTTACAGAGGTCAATAATACGGGTATTATTTATAATACGTCCGTCCCAGCCGGCAATATTGCCGACACGGATTCTGGCAAGGTGACAGTCACCGCAACCGCCACCTATGATACCGGCAAGGATGTTGGCCCCGCTAAGCCAATAACCATCCGCTACACCCTTTCTGGGGATGCTGCCGGGAATTATCAGCCACTGCCCGATGATCACAGCAAAACCGCTGCCATTACCCCACTGACGCTAAATACCGGAACCGTGTCAGAAAAAACAAAAGAATATGACGGTACCAGCACCGCTAAACTGAATGTAAATGTCAGCTGCAGCGATAACAACGGTCTATTTGCCTCTGAAGCAGGCAAAACACTTTTATCCAAAGTAGACTCAAAATACTATACCGACAGCGCTTGTCAAACTGAAACCAGTAAGCCCTCAGATGCAGCTAATCTTTACATCAAGTACACCATTACTCTGGAAGGCACTTCAGCCAGCAATTATGTTTTTGCTGATAACCAATCCAGCTTAACCGGCACGACAAATGGCGGCAGCATTACCAAGAAGAAACTATCGGTTACCGCTGAAGCGATGGGGCTGCAAACCGAGAAAGACTATGATGGTAACATCAGTGCCAGCTCTACTCTCACTGCCATCACGGGCGGCACTGGCCTGACGGGGATCGTCGGCACCGAGCAGGTCACCGCGACAGCTTCAAGCCAGTATGATAGCGCCGATGCCGGTGACCGTACTATCACTACCAGCTTTTCGCTTTCCGGCCCTGATGCCAGCAATTACCTGATCGATCCCCTGATCAGTAGCGGCAAGATCAATCCGATTCAGCTAAATTATACCGGGGCCTTGCCTGATAATATTTCGAGTTACGCATCTAAAACTTACGACAGCACTCAAACAGTAAAACTCAATGGCGTTTATATTCAAGATCAGGATGTCACATCTGACGTTAACGGCATCCTTTCAGGTGAAACAGCCAAAGTCACCGCGACTGCCACCTTTAATGATAAAAATGCCGGCACCGATAAACCGGTCACGATAACCTATACGGTTAATTCCACCAATTATCTGGCCCCGCCCCCGAATACTGGAACAATCACGGCCAGTATCGACAAAAGGATGTTATCTTACGACGATAGCCTCCAGCTGGAAACCCTTAAAAAATGGGATGGCAAGACTTCAGCCATAGTCATCGATGCGAAAATCAGCCCCGCCACCGACTCATATTCCGGGATTGTTGCAGGTGATACCGTGTCGCTAGCTGCCTGTAGCGGGGAATACTATTCTGGAAATGCACCAACTTCAGCCGTCACACCGGATGATAGTTGGTACGAGATCCGCTTAACCCCCACCCTGAACGATGCAGCTACAAAAAATTATGTTATGGAATCGAAAAACGTTTCTGGCAGAATTCTACCGACGAATGCCGTCATCGGCGCTTCCTACAGTGGCAGCACTTGGAGTAATTGGAATTACGGCAATTTTGGTAGTATTAAAACTATAAGTCCGCCTGACGGGATGAAGCTTTTTATGTATGAAGCCAACACCTTCTACGGCCTTGGCTCCGATGGGAAAATTTATACTGCAACTGATGCTGCGAACATCACCAACTGGACACCCATTAATAATATCCAAGTCACATCTTCAGGTGCTTATCAGGTCTTTGGCCTTGATGCAGATGGCACGCCATTGGCGGTCGGTTCTGATGGAATGATTTATTTTTGGGCTGATCCGCAATGGTCAATTGATAGCTCCTCAATGGTAACTCTTCAAGGCAGTGGGTCACCGATCAACCCCACCTATTATAAAGAAGGTGCTTCGGAATACCTGATCTATCAGGACATTGCCGGTAACCTTTACAAAAGTGGTTTTGACAACTCGGGAGCTACTAGTATTTGTACCGCTCCGAAGCCGCCATCGACTTTTTCCCGTGAGCTAATCTATTACGACGGCTCTACAGTCGTCCTGTTCGCCTACTAAATCCAGCAATCGGATTCAAGAGATTCAATTGTAAGCGAAAATTGTATCCCACATACCCAAACAGAATAAAATCTGATAAAATCACCTCAGTATAACGCTGAAGGTGATTTTTATGTTAAACAGTGAAAAAGAGATAAATCATAAAAAATGGGTTGGGAGTATAGAAGCCTAGGAGCGCAGCGGATTAGAGCAGAAAAAATTGTGTGAAGTAAATCAGGTTAATTATCATAACTTCCAGTACTGGAGACAGCGTCCGAAAAAGAAAAGCGCCCTTTAGGAAGGTGTCTTGCCATCTGGGCCAATGTTTTGGATTAACTATTGCCGACACTGTTTAGAAGAGACAACAATTTTTACACAGGCACCTTGTGGGGTGTTTTCTAAGAACAACTGTCCTGAATGTTTTTGTGCCACTTTTTCGGCAATAGAAAGACCAATTCCATAATTTCGACTCCCTGTCCGGCTTGTATCCTGTTGCCAGAACATTTCCTTTGCATGGTGTATCGCTGTTTTTGAAAAGCCAGGCCCTTGATCCTGAACGCTAAATAATGTTTCCTGTTCATTTTGGCATGCAGAAATAGTAATATATCCTCCGGTTTTAGTAAAGCGTATCGCATTTTCGACAATGTTGATCAGCGCGCGGGCCAGCATGGAAGGGTAAACCATTATTGGGCGTAAATTCTCGCTATACACATACTCTAGCGAAATTGACTTATCTTTAGCCAGTGGAGAAAGAATCGTGTTAAGTTCGCCCAACATTGGGACAATATCAATCGTCTCCATTACTTCATTATCCATATCAATAATGGATACCTGCTGCAAAGCACCCACATACTGCTGTACCCGCATTCCTGCGCTAAATATAGAATTAACCAGCGCTGCCTGTTTCTCTTCCAAAGTATCTTCCAAAAGTAATTCGGCGTTACCATTGATTACTGTCAACGGTGTCTTTATGTCATGGGCAAGGGCGGCAATTTCTTGTTTGCGTTGCTGTTCAGATTCCCATTGTCTGATAAGCGTATCTTTCAGAATGCTCCGCATGTCGTCCATTGATTGCAGCGCGTGGTTAAATTCATTTATGCCCACAGATGTGGTGATTGGTGTATCCAGGTCTTGCTGTGCGATTTGTTTGCTGGCATTTTCTACCAAGGCCAACTTATTACCCAGCTTTCGACCCATGCTACGAACAAAAAGCAGGAAAAATAAAACCGATGCCATAACTGCCAAAAACAACATGATCAGTTCCGCATTGGGCAAAACGTTTTGCAATGTTGGATTGGTAAAGCTAGCCACATAGCGCCAAGTGAAAAGGCAACGGCTTCCATCCTCATAGAATACATACACACCTGTGCCATAGGTTACGTTTTCAGCTGTATATCTTGAAACCTCCTGTGAAAGGGTACTTCCCTCCAGGGAAGATGCCCTTACATTTCCCTCTTTGTCAAAATAGATATAATCGTACAGAGTGGGTTCTAAATCATTTGTGAACATCCCACTCTCGCTTTGCCGGTCTATTTCCACCCTGGCTTCCCTCTCTCCTGCATTGGCTGGCGCAATAACGCCAGCTTCCATGCAAAGAAAAAGGATGATGAATGCCAATGCAAAGATAACAACTATTCCGACAAAAAACAGCAGTAGCGTGCGAGTGAAATAGCCTTTTAAACCGATTGCTTTTCTCTTTTCCAACGGTATCCAATCCCCCATACGGTTTCTATCGGCTCAGCTCCATAGGGTTTTAGCTTTGCACGGATATTTTTAATATGCTCCACAATGACACTTTCGTCTGATTCTCCATCATATCCAAAAACCACTTCATATATTTGGCCTTTGGAAAACACCTGTCCAGCATGTTCCATTAAGGTGGCGCAGATGGCATACTCACTTTTGGTAAACGCAATGGCGATATTTTTATATAACACCCGCTTTCCGGACACATCCAATACCAAATCCCCCAGGCGCAACGTGTGTAGATGACTGCGGGATTCCCTGCGTAAATGTGCGGCCACCCGTGCCCGTAGCTCCGCAGCCGAAAACGGCTTTTGAATATAGTCATCAGCGCCAAGCCCAAGACCGTGCACCAAATCATCTTCAGCCGTTCGCGCTGTAACAAAAAGAATCGGTATATCGATTGTGTCTCGGATACGCTTACAATAGGAAAATCCATCTTCACCAGGCATCATGACATCCAGTAAAATCAAGTCGGCAAGACGAGCCATTTCCGGCGATACTTTACAGGTTGCCGTCACTGTTTGCACCAAATGGCCTTCCCGCTCCAGTGCCGTTTTTATAAAAGCCAGAATTTCTGGTTCATCATCAACAGCTAAAATATGTGCCATCGTATCCCCCCTGTATTCTTAATTATACAATGATCCGGGATAAGAAGACAACCGACCATTTATTCATCGTTTTTTCTCCCTTCCCAACGGTGAAACCATACAAACAGAACTGCCAGCATCAGCAAAGTCACTATTGCAGCTACGACTATGCCTAACTGCATAGCGGGTACTGTGCGCATATCGCCCTGCGTCCAATACCTGGACAACAGACTGACAAGCCGGACGCCCCAGGCACTGGGAACATAAAACCAAATGGTTTCACCAAGCCCTGTAAGCATAAGCGCAGAAAAAAGAATTTCCGCAGCAGCCACTGCAAAGCTCACATTCCGACCAAACTGAAAGCCCAGCCAGGTGTGAAACAGATATTCAAAAACAGCACAGCCCCAAATAAGCAAAGCCATGCAAAGCGTGAGAGAAAGAGGAACTGAAAAACCCGGTATCCTGATTACCGCCACAACACTGTAGCCCAGGGTAACTATCAGACATGCTACAAGACCGCCAAGAATCAAAAAGATCAGTTCAGACAGCAGGTTCTTCATCCGTGATGGGGCGCTCAAAAGGAGGAACCCTCCTCCGGCTTCCACATCTTGTTCGGTGAGGATTGAGCAAATCCATGCCGCTAAGAGCGGATAGATGAGTGTTAACACCTGATAATAGTTTACTGTAAATTTTTCCGGAGGATAAATGGTCATGCTTTGGTATACCGTAAAGACTAGAATTCCCAATACAGGAATAGCAAGGTGAACGATAAAAAAAGGGGTTTTGGATAGCCTGATGGCATCAGAAGATAGTTGCATGCTAAACTTTTTCATTCTATTCACTCCTTCCATTAAACCAGATCTTTGTTAACAGAAGTGATACTGCAAGCAGAACGGAAGTAATGAGTATGCCGGGGAACACCACACTGCTATCATGGAGCGGGCTGTCAGGAGCCATCAACACACCATTGGGATTAATCCCCAGTATGGGTGCCATTAAGCGGGCAGGTATTGCAAATGGAATAAACCAAAAACGGCCGCCAGCAATATCTTGAATCGAACAAATTATATTTACGCCAAGAATCCCCAAAAAAGTCACCACCGAATTTAGCTTGGCGGATAAGAACATTCCCAAAGGTATTTGCCATACCCATGCAATTGTTAAGACAACTGCGGCAGCCAGTCCCCGCCAAATAGGATACTGAGAACCAAAGAAAAGACCGGAAATGGTGGTCAGACCAAAAACGATGAGATTACCAATGAAAATATAAAAACAACCCGTCCAAACCTTTGCAAGCCACACACGGCCCTTCGGTGCAGGCAAGGTAGCCACATTGAAAAACTGCATTCTTTTGTCTGGCTCGATCAGATTAATGCAAATCAATGCCACCGTGACCGGAAGGAACATCATATACCACCAGTTATACGCACCTATCTGAGTCAATGCCCCGCCCATCAATACAATAGCCATGAGCGCAACTAGCGATGGGAAAAGCACTAAGCTTTTTCTGCCAAAACTGCGGCGTCCCTTTATAAGCTCGGATTTTATAATATTTACCATTCTAGTAAGCCTCCCTGTTACTGCTCATGCGAACAACATCCATAAACAGGGCTTCTAGTGAAGCGGTATCATTGGGAAGTTCTCCCTGATAGCCTAACCGCCCATTGGCAATGATGCCGATTTTATCCACTGTGTTCTCAACCTCAGAGAGAATATGACTTGACAGAATAACGGTGATTCCTTGTGCAGGGAATGAGCGTATCAATTCACGTAGTGATTGAATACCCATCGGGTCAAGTCCATTGGTTGGTTCGTCCAAAATAAGCAGCTTGGGGTGGTTCAGCAAAGCTCCGGCAATACCCAAGCGCTGTTTCATACCCATCGAAAATTGCCGAGCTTTCTTTTTTCCTGTGCCTGTTAAATCTACGATATGTAGCACCTCGTCAATTCGGGTTTTCGGTAAGCCTAACGCTGTGGTTCTCACCAGCAGATTTTCGTAGGCTGTGAGGTTTCCATACAGCGGGGCACTTTCTATCAATGCGCCGATTTCAGACAAATTTTTTCGTTGCCACGGCCTCCCTTTGTATCGTATTTCTCCTTTTGACGGCTTTGCAATACCGGTTATCATTTTCAAGGCAGTGGATTTTCCCGCCCCGTTAGGCCCCAGCAATCCGTATACAGTATTTTCCGGGATAGAAAGCGAAAGTCTATCCACAGCGTTTTGTCCCTGATATGTTTTTGTGAGCGCTTCAGTTGTTAGAATCATATTTGACATAGTTGTATCTCCTTTCGATAAAGCAACTATATCAGGAGACTATAAGGAATTTATAAGGATTAGAAACTCACTCAAAAATAATCACTACCTGAATGTAGAGGGCGCAGAAAGAAGAAGCATGTCAAAACTGCTCAGTCATTCCCCGTTCCTTTTAACCTTAAACCGCAGTACGGTCTTACGTTTATCCACGCTTGTCCGGCGGGGATCTGACAAATAGATTTCCCGATGGGTTTTATCAATCCGCAAATAGCCATGGTCTTTGCAAAAAGTTTCCATCCGTTCAAAGCTGGCCGGCTCATCATCATAGCTGCCCAGATGCAGCATCTGACAACAAAGTCCTTCATTTAGCGCTTCAACCTGAAGACCCTCAAGCCAGGGATTGGGCTTTTTCTTTTTCACCTCATCAAGAAAGCGCTTGGCCAAATCAGCCGTTAAGAAATCTGGCTGGCGAATCATAATGGTATAAGCATAATTGCTCTTGTCGGTGCTGTCTTTGGTCTTATCCACCAGATCCCAGACTCCTTCAAGGGGGAAAACCGCATAATCATAATACCCTTCGGGAACCGCCTTGCCCTTATGTGACATTTTAACGGCATAACTAAAACTGTAAAGTGCGGCCACCGCCTCGGTAAATTCGTCTCCGTTGGGATCCCCCTCGCCCTTAATTAGGGCAAAGGGAATTGCTGGCACGTCAATGATTGACGGCTGCCTCTTGGGAAGGTACAAGTCCTTAAACTGCTTTTTATATTCCACCTTTTCCACGAATAAACCTCCTCTTAATTAAGCGAGATATAGATGTGTATCTCGGCGTTTTCCATGTCTTCACCTGGCTGATATTCCTCAAAATCACAGCCAAATTTCCGGTCAAGGGACATCTCCCAGAGCTTCATCCAAAACTCTCCCACTGCCTTTTGAACATCCCCATGGACAATGAATTTTGCATAGTTTCCAGGCATAATGGTTTCAATCGTAACCTGTTCGGGCTGCAAAACCCCGCTTTCTACCTCGCAGCCGACCATAACATCGTAAGCGCCCAACTCAGCCTTTTCGTAATTGGTGTAAAGCCCGATACACTTTTCATTCGTTTTACCTTTTAACAATGCATCAATTCCACCACCATAAAACTGTTGCCAGGTTGTGCCAATCTTTTCACCCATCTGGGGATCGGTATTACTGGTTCTAATTCTTAGTCCCGCCACTTTTTTTTCGTCCAATTGCACTAATTCATATTCCATAATGTATACCTCTTTCCTTCATAAGATAGCTTCAGTATACACCCTTTAATATGACATCTTATGTCATATTAAACATATTTTTTTAAACTATTGACCAGTTTTTTTCTGATCTGCTCCCGCAACCACAAGGGCTCCATCACCTCAACCGCATCCCCATAGGACAATAAATACCCTTCAATCCAGCCATCCTCCGGCAGTCTGACTGAAACGATGAAGCTATCATCTGCCTGCTTTTTTATGGCCTGCTGATCAAATTCATCGTAGACCCGAAAAGCCATCGATGCCTCAATTTTAAGAACCAGTAAAAACTCCTGGGGTTTTCTCTTAAACAGTTCAAAGTCCACCTGGGGAGGAGTCTCCCGAATAAAGTATTCTGCCAGAACTTCCAGATTTCTGATACGGCTGACCTTAAAAAAACGATTTTCTGCTTTGCTCAGACAAAATCCGTACAGGTACCAAGCCTGTCCTTTAAAGAGCAGCTTGAGGGGCTCAATCGTCCGTGTGGTTGCTTCGCCATAGGAACTGTAATAGTCAAACCGAATACGCTGATGTTTTAATATAGCGTTTTTCAGGTGATTAAACTTCTCCTGCTCTTCCAAACCGCTGCCCCAATTCGAAAAATCCACATCAATCCAGTCAGCATTGTTTTTTTCAAACAAGACTGCCAGTTTTCTGAGTACCGGCTCCACCTCCGGCACATTGAGCGCCTTCATACCCTGAAGCGATGAAAGCACATTGATTTGATCGTTTTCCGATAATACGGATTTTTGTATGACATAATTACTTAACAGGCAAATTCCTCCGCTTTTGCCTTTTTCAGTATAAATGGGAATCCCGGCCGCACTCAGAACCTCCACGTCCCGATAAATAGTGCGCATGGATACTTCAAAGTAATCGGCGAATTCCCGGGCTGTGACCTTTTTCTTTTCGATGAGCATATAGACCATTTCAAACAAGCGATTGACCTGCACGAGCACTTCCTCCAAATTGACTGTTAATATTTTTGTTCGGCGTTTTTCTTTCAATTTTATCTTATTATATTGGTTCCGATTCTCTTCGGGTTAGTTTATCCATTCATTGAACCCTCTATTTCGCATATTAAAACACCATCAATACTTCAATTATACTTATAGTATACTAAAAATACTGATGTTGTCATTTTTTTTACCCTACAAAAAAAACGCTACCCACACGGGACAGCGTTTAAGCTATATCCAAAGTCGAAATGAAGTGCTGAAAATTAGCACTTCTGATTGTGTGGCCATGAGCGGACTGGCTTGCCTGTCGGATTCATTCGCACAAAGGATCAGACCCCTGGGTCACAATAGAAATTCAATTGGCCGGTACTGAGCTTGTCTTCCAACTCAACGCTGTCACAAGAACTGCGTTACGTTTTAATTCACAATAATCTGTTTTAAATATTTTATAACCAGATCGGCAAAACGATTGATGTCCTTGATGTAGGCAAAGTCCTTGCCATAGATCAGCTTTTCGGCCATCAGATCCTGCTCCTTGCCGGTGAAAACGCCCAGCACCATAATCCCCTGCTGCCGGGCAAAACGAACTTCCCGGGCGGTGTCGGCAATGGCCACCCGGCCCCGGTAGGCCTCGGCTAAATCATTGACCTGGCCCTTACCAACCTTGATATCGTTGGGCCGTCCATCACTGAGCACAATCAGGATCTTGTTATCCTCCCGGCGTTTAATCAAATCTTCACAGGTCGCCTTAATGGCCAAACCATCGCGATTGTTTCCGGAGCAATAATATTCAAAAATATTATCATTGGCTGAAAGCGGTGATTCGTAATCCCGGAAGCGTTTGATCACCGTATAATCCAAGAAACTTGAAAAACCCAGCACCCGGTTGGGTAGCCCCAACTGGGTTAAGGCCATCGCCAAAATATAGGCCTGAATGGCTACCTTGGACTGATTACGCCGCTGGGAACCGCTGGAATCGATGAGAATATCCACCACAAAGCTGCCCTTGTTATTATCGATATTCTTGACAAAGACCTTATTGTTGCTGCTGCGGCCAATCCGCCACAGTTTGCTGGGGATCAGCTGGCCAGAATCCGACGGGATGGCGTCGACAATTTCCTCCTGCACCAGGGTCCGGGACATGCTCTCCCGCAGCTTATTGATATTGCGCTTGAACACCTTGTAGTTGGCCCGAAACACATCAGTATTTTTAACCTGATGCCGCTGTACATATTTTTGCTGAAATTCATTATCACTATCGCTACGAATTACGCCATCAGTCATGTGAATCCGACAACTGCCGTGAGCCCCTTTACAAACCCGGTTCTGCAGCTTTTTAACCTCGCTGATTTCTAAAAAAGAGTTGCCGTAATAATAGGCCACCTTTTCATAGATTTTTTCAATGTCCTCTTCCTGAACCCGCAAAATCCGGTTGTCGGCGTCATTGGATAGGCTGGCCATATCGCCCTGGGATTCGCCCAGCAGGGCTTCGGCAATTTCTTCAATCGAGGCTTCAATATCCAGGTCTTCGGGATCTTCAAACATTTCTTCCAGCATAAAGTCCGAAAAATCACCACGGATATGATTTTTATTGTGACCGGATTCGTAAGCTTCACCGCCCTCACCCTCGACAAACAGCGGGAAATATTTCATATAAAGATCTTCAATGCCTTTAAGCAATTCGATGGTATCTTCCCGCTTCTGTAATGCCATTAGGTCATTGGCAATACTCCGCGTCTCGGTATCGACCATCGGGGTTTTGCCGATTTTTTCAAGAATCATGGCGTGGCGAACCTTTTCGAGCAGATCATCGGTGTGGAGCTTGTAATAATTGGAAAGAATATCGTCATAGGCGTTTTTACGGATATCATAAACCCCGGGGCGTTCGGCAATAATCTTTTCTTCCACCACCACATCACTGCCCATGGCAATCAGGCTTAAGAGAATATCCTTATTAAAACCGGCCCGATGGCGACTGATGACGTATTTTTTAACGGCTGGCCAGTTAATGTATTTGCGTCGTCCCCCGGCGGTGACAGCATGGTAAAGGGCGACATTTTTGGAAATAAAACTTTTCTCACCACTGTCCATGTTTTCGTCATAATCGCCGGAAATAGTCCACATCAGGTTGGCCACCCGATTGTCAAACTCATAGTCTTCGTAAATCCATTTGGCATCCTTCACAGCGCTTTCCTCCCTTCCCTGGATTGTGGCGTTTTAGTGGGTAAAGACATCAGATGCTTCCCAACTCTCCCGGATCCGGGTTTTGATGACATCCAGGACAATTTCCTTTTCAAACTGGTCAAAGGTTTTGCCGATAACACCCATATCCACGGCCAGCATTGGTTTGAGCCCCCGACGGATGGTTTTTAAGCTACCGATAATCCCCCGGAGATCCACCGATTTGGTTGAAATTTCGGAGTTTTTCGATTTTGCCTGAAGATCCAGAAAGATCCCAGCAAACTGCGGCAGGATTTCTGGATTGGCATCGGGGAAATATTCTTTTAGAATAATCATCAGGGTGTCTTCTTCAATCTGCGGAATATCAATGGTCATAAATCGGGAGACCAGGGCTTCGTTAAGCTCTTTGGTGCCAGCATATTCATAGTTCATCGTGCCGATAAAGCGGGTGGCATCGTGGAGCTTGATTTTTTCGTAACCCGGCACATCAATGACCTTGCGGTAATCAAGCGCCGAGTGAAGCACCACCAGAGCATCATTTTTGGCCATATTGATTTCGTCAAACACCCCAAAGCCGCCATTAATGGCGCACTCATAGACCGATCCCCGACGCAATCGAACCTCGTTATCAATAAAGGTATCGGTACCAATCAGGCTGGAGCTATCGGTGTTGACATGGAATGAGGTGTTCCACTGGGGCCGGTTAAAGAGCTCGCAAATATTGTCAGCCAGAACATTTTTCCCGGTGGCCTTGGGGCCGGAGAGCAGGATGTTCTCCCCCTCTAAAATGGCGGTAATGCACATCGACCAGATGTCCTTGCCATAAAAAACGGTTTCAGTACTGGGAACCCGGTCCTGAAGGCGATCTTCCAGTTTATAAAAATGTTTGAAGTACTTTATATCATCGAGCAGTTTCTCGCTGATTCCCTGTTTTAATAGTTCCTGTGTTAATCTCATTTCTTTTTTCCTTTCGCTAATGCTCTGCACTCATTCTGCAACGATTTATTTAGAATGATTTGAATATAACACAAAACCCAGCGGAATGGTTAGAAAAAATGCAAAACAACAAAAATTTATATCTTTTTTAAGCCTTTTATCATAATCTGTCAAAGCCCGGTAATTCTTTTAAAATCGGTTATTCTGTTTTCCGCCAAAAAAGCGACCCCCAAACGCGAAGGATCGCTCTTTGTTGTTTCGTATTATTTTTTGATCGCTTCCAGTACCTTAATCATCCCCGTGTTGGCATTTTCAATAACCGTCGCAATCTGTTCCCGGGTTATATCGTCCAAATGAAAACCCGCTACCACGGTACACACACAGCGGCAACTTTCAGAAACTTTTTTAGCCAGTGGGATCGCCAGAGCATCGTCCTTATGTGACCGAGGGGTATAGCTGCTCAACCGACCATCATCGCCAATGGCAGTGCAGCCGATATGGGTGTCACCGCCAGTGAGCAAAATCAGCCAGTCTTTGCCAACCGGGATGATCTCATACTGTAGCGCCGTTTTTCCGCTGCCCTGGGTCAGTATGATGCGATTATTCATGGCCGTCCTCATGACCCCAGCGGGTAAACAGATTGTGGGGGATCTTTAATAGATCAAAGACCTTGCCGACACTCTGGTTAATCACATCGTCAATCGATTGGGGTTTGTGGTAAAAGCCCGGCATTGGCGGCAGAATAATCCCGCCTGCCTCGGTTACTGCGGTCATATTGCGCAGGTGAATCAGGGTCAGCGGGGTTTCCCGAACCATCAGTATCAGTGGTTTGCGTTCCTTCAAGGCCACATCACCAATCCGAACGATCAGGTTATCGCTAAAGCCATTGGCAATGCCGGCCAGGGTCTTCATGCTGCAGGGCGCAATCACGGTGGTATCAATGCCATAAGAACCACTGGACACGGCCGCCGCCATATCCCGGCTGTCGTAGATACAATCGGCCAGTGACAGCACGTAATCTTCAGTATAGCTGGTTTCCAGACTAATGGTTTTGGCTCCCCATTCGCTTAAGATAAGCGAGACATGGTGTTTTGTCTCTTTTAATGCTTCCAGCAACCGGATACCATAAACAACCCCGGATGCCCCGGTAATGCCTACCGCAATTTTCATGAGTGTTTTCTCCGTTTTTCTGTTTTTTCATAATCAATGCCAGTTTCATTAATGATGACCCCGTAAACTATTTCAGCAGTTTCTCTGGAAATAATATCGTCCAGTACATCTTCATAAACTTTCTGCGGCGCTCGCTTGTGCGGATCTCCCCAGCCGCCGCCACTGCTGGTGTTTAGATAAATCCGATCACCCTTCACCGCATGACGAGGCGCTTCCTTACTTTCCATACTGATTTCTTCTCCTGAATGTACAAAAACGCTACGGTTTTTACTACCCGGATGCCCCCCCCGAAGTCCGTAGGGGGCAAATTTAATGCCATCGCCAAAATTGACTACATCACCGGTTTCAGCGGTGATCTCAAAGGCGTATTTCATCCCGGAGCCTCCCCGGTATTCACCGGCCCCGGCGGTATCATTATCCATCTCATGATGCAGGGTTAAATGAGGGTACTGAACCTCGTTGGACTCGATATTGGGAGCCTTGACCCCGCCGAAGTTGGATAAGGTTGCCATATAGGGTTTTCCGTCGTGGCCAGCCATCGCTCCGCCGCTGCCCAGCGAACAAAATGAAAAGCCAACATAGTAACGACCGTTACGGGGATCAACGCCATAAAAGGATGGTCCCAGATAACGATGGTAACCGGCCGACACCCGGCCCGACTGTGCTTGATCCAGGGCTTTAAAAATCACACCGATGATTTCGCTGGCCGGGGTCAGAGTACACAGCGTCATTGGTGCCGGAAGCCGAGGATTGACCAACGAACCCTCGGGCAGATTGACTTCAATGCAGTCGAAGGCACCGCTGTTTCGGGGTATATCTTTACCCAGAAACCACAAGGCAGCAATCCCGGCAGCACAGGTAGCCGTCACTACTGATGTATTGATAAAACCTTTGACCTGGGCATCGGTGCCGGTAAAATCGACTAGCATCCGGTCCCCAGTGATGGACACCGTCACGGCGATTTTGACCGGTTCGGTTTGAAACCCGTCATCATCAATGTAATCCACCGCTGTATAGGTGCCGTCTGGTATTTCTGCAATCCGTTGACGGGTCAGGGTTTCGGTCTGCAGCAACGACTCGCTAACCGCTTTCTTGACGGTAGCCACCGAATAGGTGCCTAACATCTCTTTGATTCGACGGGCGGCCAGACGGTTGGAACCGATCTGAGCCAGAAAGTCGCTGGTGAGCATCTCCGGATTTCTTGTATTCAAGCGGATCAACTCCAGCACGTCGGTAATCATTTCGTTGTTTTTCATCAGTCGGGTCGGTGGAATCCGTAGCCCTTCCTGAAAGATCTCCGTTGCCTTGGGATTATAACTCCCGGCGGTGGAGCCGCCGATGTCGCCGTGATGGGCCCGGCTGACACAGAAGAACAACAGCTCGTCCTGATAAAATACCGGGGTAATAATGCCAATATCCGGCAGATGATTGCCGCCGTCATAGGGATCGTTGATGATAAACACATCACCGTCTTCGATGACTCCGCCGTATTTTTTAAGCACCGCTTTAACGCTAAATGATCCCGCCGTGGCCAGAATCGGAATGCCGCTGAGTTGAGAGACCAGGTCGCCAGCCGCATCACAGATACAGCAGGCGAAATCACAAGCTTCGGCAAAAATCGGGGAATGGGCCGAGCGCTCCAGGGCGATGCCCATTTCGCTGGTGATGCTATCGAGCCGGTTCATAATCACCGTCCGGTTAATGATATCGTCAGTTCGTAGGTTCATCGGTCGCCTCCTTTCTAAGTGCAAAGATGCCCTCATCCTCACAAATACAATAAAAACCGTGCGGAACAATCAACGTCGTATAGGCAAAATCAATTAGGGCCGGACCGTTAATCGGTTTTTTTAAATCGCCAGCCTGATAAACGGGAACGGCAATCTCACCCTGACAATTAAAGACCTCACCAGCAACGATTTTATTTGTCACCCTGCTGATAGCTTTTGAAGATGGGAATAAAATATTCTCCTGATCGCGTTCTGAACAGGCCAGGTGTAAATCAATAATCTCCCATTCCTTGTCTTCGGCATATTCATAAATAGCCTCATGGGTTTTATAGAAGGCTTGCTCTACATCCGTAATACTTCCGGGACTAAATTCACCCAGCGTCCAGGGTACGGATATCTCGTGATGCTGACTGACATAGCGCATTTCCAGCATCAAATCAAAACACTGGCGGCTTTTTTCTACCCCCAAACGCTCCAACTGTACAGTCCCTTCGGCTTTCATGGCTGCAACCATGGTGTTTAATCGCTTGGCATCCCAACATCTTTTTTCCATTAAAATGCTCTGGTTGATGTCGTAACGGCAGGCCGCGCCCAACATGCCCCAGGAACAAAAGACTGGCCCTTGTACCGGAATTAGGGCTTCCGGCATCTGCAAGGATTCCATAATCCGGGCCGCAAACAAACCAAAGGCACCACCGGCACTGATTAAGCTGTAAATTCGGGGATCATTCCCTTTCTGAGTCGTCACCAGCCGCATGGCATCAGCCATCATTTCGGCGGTAATGCTGTAGATAATCCGGGCGGCATCCTGCACTGAAAGATTTAAGGGATCGGCCACCTTTTCTTTAATCGCTTTAACGGCCTGATCCATGGATAGCGGCAACTTGCCGCCAAGAAAATTGTCGCCGTTGATCAGCCCCAGCACGAGCAACGCATCAGTAACGGTCGGTTGTTCACCGCCCTGGTTATAACAGGCCGGGCCGGGAATGGAACCAGCAGAATCCGGCCCAATCAATACCCGACCACCAGCTTCCACATGGGCAATACTGCCGCCGCCAGCGCCGATGGAGCGGATATCGATCATCGGAATGCTCAGCGGATAGCCATCCAGTTCAGTTTGCGGCACCAATTGATTGACCCCGCCACTAACGACATGGAGGTCAAAGCTGGTTCCACCCATGTCGGCCAATACGGTATGGGTACGACCCAGGGCCTTCCCCAGAGCCTCATTGCCGACAGCCCCACCAGCCGGACCGGATAACAGAGTTTTGACCCCAAAATTCTCTAGGGCCCCCGAATCACTAAGACCGCCGCTGTTTTTCATAATATGAATCGGTTGATCCCAACCAAAGGCCGCCAGTTCCTTTTTGACATTCTTCAGGTAATCGGCTAGCACCGGGGTGCAATAGGCATTGATCACTGTGGTGGTGGTGCGCTCATATTCCCGGATTCGGGGTGAGACTTCTGCAGATAGCGATACAAAGACTTGAGGCAGTTCCTCCCGAATAATTTCAGCAGTCCGCTTTTCGTGTTCCGGATTAAGAAATGAAAACAAATAGCAAACGGCAATCGCCTTGACCTCCGCTTCCCGACACTTTTGACAGGCAGCTCGAACGGCGGCTTCGTTAAGCGGTTTGATAATCTGACCCTGATAGTCCATCCGCTGTTCAATACCCAGTCGCAGCCGCCGGGGCACCAGCACCATCGGGTTTTCGATCGCCAGATCCCACTGATTAGCCAGTTGGGCCCGGCGAATTTCCAGGGCATCGCGAAATCCCGCCGTCGTAAACAGGGCAGTCTTCACCCCTTTTTTCTCCAGCAGAGCATTGAGGGCCAGAGTCGTCCCCAACGAAATTTTTTCAGTCTGGGCTAATAGTTTTTCCAGATCGGTTCCCCAAACCATCGCCAGTTCTTTAAGTCCGGCCAGAATGCCCTGAGCGGGATGATCATGATTTGTGGGATTTTTCAGGGCAATTCGCTGTTCGGGCTGATCCCCTAAACAGCCCACCGACGTGTAATCGGTAAAGGTACCACCGGTATCAATCGCAATTTTTATCATCGTTTGTCCTTCTTTTTATATACTTAATCATTTCTAATGCTGCCATAAGCTCTGCTAGCCAGTTTACGCGATACAATTTCTACACTGTACGGCGTACAGTCTATCGACTGTTCGCCTACACGTTACGAAATTGTTTTCGTGAAGGCAATGAGCCAATCACAAGCTTGCTTGTAATTGGCGACAGCCTGCGAACCAGAAGAAATTCGCATTGCGATTTCTTCTGGTTGTGAAACTGACTATCAAAGCAATTATTGTTCGATTATTAAAATTCTCAACTCAACTATTTTACATATTTAAACAATCGTTTGACGTCTTCAATGACATTTTCATCGATATCGATTTTGGGTGAGTAACCGCTAAGCGGTTTAGTGGCGTCGATGCCCATTTTGGCCGTCAGGCCATCGTCACCAGTAGAGGGATCCAGGGTTTCGCCCATCATATTCGGGAAGATCATCACGCCCCTGTCGGCCTGCAACCGGGTGGCCATCGCCCACAGCACTTCCTGCTCGTTGAAGACGTCGACATCCTCATCCACGACAATCACCATTTTGATGTGATGATCCATGCCCAAGGCGGTTAACATAACCTGTTGCGCCTGTCCTTCGGCGGTTTTCTTCATCGACACATAGCAGTGGAAAATCCCACAGGAAGATAAGGGCGAATGAACGGCCTTGATGTTGGGTAGATTCTGTTTTAAGAACTTGGTGATATCCCCTTCCCTCTGGATTGAGACAATCGTAATGTGTTCACTGCTCATCGCTGGGGTCAGATCGTGGAAAATCGGTTTTTCACGGTAGCGGATGGCATTGACCTGAAAGACATTTTCGGTGCTGCGGAAGCAGGCGTAATTGGTGTATTCGGCAAAAGGGCCTTCCGGCTCCCGAACATTGCAGAGGACTTCACCTTCCAGCACAATTTCGGCATAGGTGGGTACATTCAGATCCATGGTGGCACAGGGGGATACTTCCAGCGGTTCCCCGAATAATCCGCCGATGGCGCCGTATTTTCCCAGATGATAAGGAACCGAAGCTTGCGAGCCCAGGGCAATATTGGGATGGACGCCGATACAGATGGCGGCTTTCATGTTCTCACCCCGTTCCTCACTCTTTCTGAAGAATTCCCACATCCGCTGACGGGAGTGGAACGAAATCCCCAGTTTATTTTTTCCCTTCAGTTGCAGCCGATGAAAACCCAGCGTTTCACAGCCGGTTTCGGGATCTTTGGCAACGGTCACACCCGAAGTGATGTAAGGACCGGCATCAATGGGAAAGTGGGTAATAATCGGCAGTTTGGTTAAATCCACCGCATCACCGGTCAGCACATGGGCATTGCAGGGCGGGTTTTCAACCACCTTAACGTCATCAAAGCGATTTTTGATCCGCTCGGCAAACTCAAAGGAGAGGTCTTCGGTTTTAACGCCCATCGCCTTGGCAAAGCGGCCCTTGGTCCCGAGAATGTTTGTCACCACCGGAATATCGCCGCCCTCCACCTGATCAAACCACATTACCGGATATTTCCGTTGTTTTTCCAGCTCCATCATCAAGGTGCTGATTTCATATTCCCGCTTAACCGGTTCTGTCACATGACAGATTTCCCCATCCTTTTCCAATTGTTCTAAAAACACCCGTAAATCCTGACTCATCTTCGCTTTCTCCTTAAATTGTAAATAAACTTTAACGCTTATGAAACTGCCGTGAGCTTCGCTGCCGATTTGCGCTAAACAATTTCTACACTGTACGGCGTACAGTCTAACGACTGTTCGCCTACACGTTACAAAATTGTTTTCGCGAAGGCAACGAGCCAATCACAAGCTTGCTTGTAGTTGGCGACTGCCCGTGAACCAGAATAAACTCGCCTGGCGATTTATTCTGGTTGCGCAAACCAACATCAAAGCAACGATTGTTCGGCTCTTTTGAAATTGGTAATTTTCTGAATGATCACATTAGCTACTTATAAAACTACAAATTGCTTTGGCACCTGTTTTCTAAAACAGATACCAAAGCACTTGATTTTTCTTTATCTTATTTTGATTTTATGGATTATTTTACCATTCCTGATTTTAATAATGCATCATAAACTTTCTTTTCTGCCAATGTTGCCAATGGCCAGGTTACACCAATGGTTATCAGGCTGGATACCGCCGCAACACCTACCGGCAGACCAAGAATGAAAACCAGACCCACTCCCACAATGGCGTTTCCTAAAACACAAACGCCACCCTGAGCCAGAATGTGATGCGACCATTTGGTCATGTCACATTTTACCGCCACGAAGGATACCCAGATGGACGCAATGCCATTGGCAAAGATAAAGGTTGGCCAAAGGGGCGTATACATGATTGAAATCAAGGCTTCCACTTCGGCGGCAATCAGTCCGCCGGGCTGTCTGTAAAGCAGGGTCAGAATCCCGGTAAAGAATGCCCAAACCGTTCCATTAATCAGTAACATACCCATTTTCCCCCAGGGCAGCATGTTATCGATCTGGCCGGTAATCTGGCAGGCGATCACAAAGACGATCCCCATGATGACGGCACCAATTAAAGATTTGGTGTCCGTTTTAAAAATACTTTTTTTCCCAATTGCTTGTTCGTTTTGCATGTTATACTCCTTTTTTGTATAAATTAATTTTTATCTATGCAGTTTTTTAACTGTTATAAAATGGTTTTAATCAAGACTCCGCCAAACCCGATCATCAGGCAGACGATGGTCATTCCTTCGAGTGGCCGGAGATTGATTTTTTTCTGAAAATTTCGGGTTGTATGGCGGCCGTAGCCTCTGAGTTCCACCGATAGCGCCGCATCACTGGATATCCGCATGGCTCGATACATCAGCGGTAAAATTGAGGCCGGCAGGTTGCGGATTTTCTCAATTACGGTATCATTGGGTACCCCCCGGACCGACTGGCTGTCACAAATAGCTTGGTATTCCCCAATCATCACCGGAAAAAACCGGGCTACCATTGGCACCAGCATCGCATAGCGATAAGGAATCCGCCAGTGAATCAGCATCTGAGCCATATCCATAGGATCGGTATGAACCCCGAACTGATAGGCCGAAAATGAGATGATACCAATTCTTAAAAAAGCCAGCATGGAAGTGGCGATAAAGCCGCTGTAAATCTGCAGCATCCCCCAGGAATAAAGCAGCTCACCTTCACGCCCAAAGATCAGATTGATAATCAATACCTGGGTGCCGATAATCAGCAACACAATTGACAGCATTTTAAAAGCTTTCAACGATTTCTCCGAGAGCAGTTCAGAAATCAGGATCACCCCCAGCAGAATGCCATTGAGAAGCATACTGCGCGACATCAGGGCGGTCAGCACAAGAAACAGACACCAGGTCAGTTTAAGCCGCGGATCCAGTTCTTTTAGATTAAACATTTAAAATCGCCTCCTTCGATGAGTTCCAATCGAGCCAATTCGTTCAGATAATTGTCTATTATTTCGGCTTTAAATTCCAAAGCCAGTTGATGGTTGTGCATCACCACAATCCGATTGGCAAAATCTCTGGCTTCAGTCAAATCATGGGTTACCAGCAAAATGGTGACTCCCTGACTGCTGAGATGGGCCAGTTTTTCCATGACCACTTGACTCTGGGCACTGTTTAAGCCGGAGGTCGGTTCATCAGCAATGATCAACTCGGGGTCATTAATGACCACTGACCCCAAGGCCAATAGTTGTCGCTGTCCCCGGCTTAACCGCTGGGGATGGATTTCGTCCAATCCTTTTAGGCCGATCAGAGCCAAGGTTTCTTGAATCTTTTGTTCGATTTGCTGCGCACTGAGGTTCTTATTTTTTAAAACATAGCTGATTTCATCGCGTACCGAGCTGCAAAAGATCTGATCATCGGGGTTCTGAAACAGAAACCCGATCCGGCGCCGTAGTTCGCCCACATTTTTCTTGGTCACCGGACTTCCAAATAGTTCCACCGAGCCCGAGGTTGGTTTGACCAATCCTTCAATGAGCTTGAGCATGGTGGATTTACCGGAACCGTTCTGGCCGATGACCGCTGTGAAATCGCCTTTTTTCAGACTAAAATTTAGCGGCTGACAGCCGATTATCCCACCTTTGTAGGTATGCGATGCACCGCTTAACTTAATCACGTCGAACCGCTCATCCACTTGGATCGGTTTCGCCCGGCGATTGGTTTTCCGGCAGCCATATTTTTTCTGATATTCACCAACCGGCAGAAAATCTTTGACCGTCCCAGCTTCCATTACAAGCACCCGATGGGCATCTTTCAAAACTGCACCAGATTTATCCATAACGACCAGGGTGGTCACCTTTTTCTCCCGGTTCAACCGCCCCAGGTGCCGATAGAGTTCCGAGCTGGTTTTGGGATCCAGTTCGGCCGTGGGTTGGTCCAGTAGTAGGATCGGGGTTTTCATTGCCAGAATACTCCCCAGCACGACCTTCTGGGCTTGTCCGCCGGAAAGGGCATCGGTTGTCCGATCTGAAAATGCCCGGATTCCGAGAAAATCCATGACCGCATTAACCCGATACTCAATTTCATCCTGACTCAAATTGAGATTCGCAACCCCAAACGCCAGTTCATCGCCAACCCGACGATTGACCATCTGGTTTTGCGGCTCCTGCATCATATAGCCCAGATAGTCAGTCATTTGGCAAAGTGGTATCTTTGACACATCCCGATTCGCTACCGTCACCGTTCCATCCAGTTCACAGGGATAAAACTTCGGCGCCGCCGATGTAATCGCATGAAGCAATAACGATTTACCCGATGCCGCACCACCGGTAATGGCAATGAATTCGCCCTCATTGATATTTAGTTTGATGTTTTTAAGCGCTGGTTCCGGTTCGTCGGGAAATGTCAGCGCTGTAATATCCAATTGGATGATCGGTATCATGGAATGGCCTCGTGATTGAATTTTTTTAAAATGACGGTTTTAGTATAAAGCCGAATACTCCGGTCTTTGCTACGCATAAAATTACTGCCGTTTGGTATAAGACCGTGCACTCCGGTCTTCGCTGCGCTGCGACCTTCGTCGCGGGCTACGCCCTATGAAGAATTTGAAAAATGAAATTTTTTATAAGCGAGCTTAATAAAACTTCATTTCCCAAATTCTTCACACGGCTTTATGCTTTCGCGCAAAATAAAAAGTTTCGACTATCCCAGGGTAATCCTAAGGATAGCCGAAACTTTACCGTCGTTTCATACTATATCAATTCATGGCAGGTCTCCTGACTCTGGTTTATCTGTTTTTGCGCCTTCCCGTTTCCAGTGGCATCTGCAAAAACAAAACCATTACAGTGATGGGTTCGTTCAGGATTTTCACCTGATTCCCTATTCTCCTTTGTAAGGCACCATAAATCGTATATCTGTTAAGTTGTATTAATCATAGCGAATTTATTGACAATTGTCAACAGATTAACAAAATTTTTCTTTCTGATTCATCATATTCATTGTTAAAACTGGCAAAATCAATCGTGCCTGTTCTTAAAAAGCAGAGTTGTATCTCGCTTAATGAACAATCGTCTAATTTATCTGATCAGTATTGGCGCTCTGTTCTAATTTTTCTTTATTTTCAGTTATCGCTGATAAATTCCAGTAATACTGCTCTGTTGCATAATATGTCCGTTCATCGCTTCAAGCAACTGCTTTTTTCGGGCACTGCTGTCAAGCTCCAAAAAACAATCAAGTACATAAAATTGAAATAAGTAACGATGACTGTTCCTGACGAAAACCGGCTGTTTCGGTCCCCGATAACGGTTACGGCCATATCCGCATCCCTGTTTTGCGTCACCCAGCACGGGCACAATCGAACCATAGGGTATATTTTCAGAAATCGTTTCTGATTTGGGAATATTCCAGATCAACCAATGATTATAGGCCTCAATTAAAGGAATATCCAGATCATCCATAATAATCGCTATTGATACCGCTTCGGGAGCCAAATTTTTTAATTCAAAAGGGGGTGAACTATCCTCCCCAAATCCAGTATGCCGTTTAGGCATCAGACCATTATTTTCAAACGAACGACTGATGACTTCAAGATTTTTCCGATTCTTCATAACGATTCCTTTCTTTGTGTTAAATCACCATACCGATACAGTTTTACTGATCCAGACAGTGTTGTTTGTCGCTTGCGCAAGTTTTTTGTGGTAACCTTTTTAAAAAAGCGGCATACCCAAGGCTAATAAGAATCAGCACAACACTTACCACTGTATCTTGTTCAAAAGTTGATTGTCCTGAAAAAACACTGAAGGCATTTAAAACTCCATGGGTAAAAATACCAGGCAGCAAGCTGCCAGTTTTGATAAAAAGAATGGTAAACAAATACCCGATGGCAATGGCATAACCAATCTGGAGAAAGGTTTGCCAATATTCAGCTCCATTTAATAAATTAACACTGTGTCCAATCCCAAACGTGACACTCGATATGATTATTGCCAACCTTGCTCTTTTTTGTAAAATCGCTTTAAATAAAAAACCGCGAAAGATCACTTCCTCAATAAAACCAACAAAAAGCATCGTGACAAATACCAGAATCGTTTCAAGTGGCGGATATCGGATCGTTACTCCACCCCATAAATTGACGCTGGCAATGATAATCAGCGGAATAAAAAACAGATATCTTTTAAAATCGCCCCTTGCAACGTTACAAAGGCCATAGTACGATTGCAATTCATTTCGCCGAATCCACCTAAACAACAGAAATGAAATAGCCCCCCCCAGCATCGCTGAGAAACATGATCGGATACCTACCGAATCGGACAGGGAATCAGCCAGACTAAACAGAACTACATAAATGGCAATCCACACCAACGCAAATGCTAACGGATTCTTTTTAAATATATTTGTCATTTTTCTCTTCCCCCGCTTTCAAAGTTAGTACGGCCCCTTTAAAACCCACCTTTAACAAATTCAGAATATGTGCTTCATCAAAGGTCATTTGATTATTCGCCAACAAGCTCGCAATACCATGAACCATAAAAAAGATTTGCTCGAACAACGCCTCAGCCTGACCGGGTGACAATCTAATAGCCTGGGATAAAATCTCTAATACGGGTCGAAGTTCTTCGTCTCGTATAATTTCGAGCAATTCTTTATCAGCAAACTTATCAGACTGAAAAAGGAATTTAAAAATTGCTTTTTCCATTACAGCAAATCTTATATAGCGTATCCCAATTTCCAACAGCGGATTGCTTTCATCATAACCGAAATCCATAATAAACGCAGTATGGTAAGCATCCGCTTTTTTGTAAATAATGCTTTTCAACTCATTCATTCCTGAAAAATAATACATAATTGGCTGAGTCGAGCAGTTCAGCTTTTCAGCAATTTTCCTGGCATTAACTATCTCGATTCCGTCAGTTTTTAATAATTCAAATGCAGCATCAATGATCATGTCCTTTGTAATTCTTGCTTTTGGTGGCATGGTTAAGCCTCTTCCGTATTGCGATTTTTATAATATAACAGCAGTAATATAACTATTGTTATATTACTGCTGTTATATTCGTTTGTCAACAGATTTTATTTAGTTTGGATTTTCGAATCCAAAATCCCCGGAAAATTGATTCATCAGACCATCACATTGTTTAAAACAACCATTTCACTTTAAGCTAATCCCTATGGTAATTATCACGATTACGAGCGAAAATTTAAGTTAAATCTATATCGTCGATGGATCTCTTAGAATTAACTTATTCTAAAGAATCAAACTCTTTTTACATCAGGGATAAGTTTTTTCTATGAAAAAAATGGTTATGGATCTATAATAAAGTATCGAACCGATGTTTATTCGTATTGAAATCGAAGATAGGAAGGACTACCATGACAAAACAAAACACTACTGCCGATCCTTTTTTAACCGGCTACGATCCCCATACCCATGGCGGCCAGTTTCTGGAAAACCTTGCAACCGCCAACTGGTTATCCGAGGCTTTATTCACCGCTCTGGAATTGAATTTTTTTGAAATTTTAAACGCTTTCGGGGATGATGGCGCCAGTATTCCTGCGCTTTCAGAAAAGCTGGGAACGGATAATGCGGCCTTGTCATCCTTTCTGCCACTACTGGAAAGCCTGGGACTAATTTTCTGTTATCAGAAGAATTACAGTAACACCATCATAACCAGACGCTACTTGCTGTCATCCAGTCCGGATTATTTGGGTGATGCCATCAAATTCCGAAAATTTCAATCACAACAATGGCATCAGCTAAAAACCTCGTTGCTAAAAAACAAACCAATTAAACTCAATCAAGAATCGGAGTCTTTATCTCCCGAACAAATAAACCAACTGAAAAAAAAGGCAATTCATGAGTTAACCCGCATGAAAGCCCTTGAATGTGTCAAATTTTTTCCTAAATTATCCGGGAAAATTTTAATCGGTGGTCCCGGAGCCCAAACTATGGCGGACTGTTTTATTGATACTTTTCCAACACTGGATATCACCATCCTGATCGATGATAATCCCTTCCAGACCGATCCTGCCGCTTTAAGCAACCTCAAAAGGCCAGTATTTAATAGCTGTTCCATTGACGAACTGGACACCACGGCTGCGAAAAGTCAGCATATCTATTCACTGATCTTATTCACGGGTTTATTCATCGCTAACGATTATCAATCTATTCTGGATCAATTACTTACCTGTCTGCCGATGCTTAAACCTCAAGGTATCCTGATGCTTCACGATGCTTTTGATGAGCATGCTACCCTGATGGCCAGATTGTCGGGGGTCAATCGGATGATCCATTTCGGTGGCAAAGTCTGTTCTGGCGAGCCAATTATTCACAGCTTGCAAAAAACTGGTCTTCATGTCTCACCTTTGATCCCACTGGAAACTGATACCGCTGTCATCTTTGCCAGCCCATCACCCAACTTTAGCGATTCGCTATCACTCTCGCCCCTGCAGCGTTTAAAGCATCCGATCCTGGCCATTGGCTTTGATGAGGTGATGGCAATCGCTCCCGATTCAGTCGTCGTGACCGAATTTGCTAAAAATAAATGCGCCTTCGGATGCTCGTCGGCCAACCTCAAACACTGTCAGGCCAATGAGATCCCACTGGCAGAAACGAAACGGCTCCTCACCACCTACAACAAGGCTTTTCTGATTAAAGGCATTCCGGGTACTGGTGAATTTCAGCGAAAGATGCTCGAAGCAGAACGATTGGCCTTTACCGGTGGCTACCACAAGGCCTTTGCCTTCTGGGCTGGCCCTTGTCATATCTGTCCCAGCTGCGATCTTACGGCTCCTTGTCTTAATACCAAAAATCGCCGTCCCTCTATGGAGGGCTCTGGCATCGATGTTTTTGAAACCGTCCGTAACAATGGCGAAACCCTGAAAACGCTGGCTGCCAAAGATGAGTTTGTCAAATATTATGGTTTGCTGCTGCTTGAGTAAACACCAATAAATCAAAAAAACACGGTTATTCCGTGTTTTTTTGATTTATTATTCGACGACGATAACCCGTCGTTCGATCGGTTCAAAATTCTTTTCAACGGGCATCTCTGTAGGAACCCCAAAAGGCATCTGAGCAATCAGTCGCCAATCCGATGGAATCAGAAAAGCATCTTTGACGTCCTTGTCAATAATTGGATTATAGTGTTGCAGGCTGGCGCCCAGACCGGCGGCTTCCAATTGCGTCCAGATGGCAAACTGCAGCATTCCATTGGCCTGTTCAGCCCAATCCGGAATACTGTCCCGATAGGGCAAAAACTTTTCCATCAGTCCTTTAGTCACTGAGGTATCATCATAAAACAACAATGTCCCGCATCCTGCCGCAAAACCATTGATTCGATTTTCGGTAGGGCGAAACTCATCTGCTAGAATTCGTTTTCTGAGTACTTCCATCACAATCCCCCAGAATTCCAGATGCTTTTCTCCAAATAATACTGCAACCCGCTGACTTTGGCAGTTAAACGCCGACGGTATGTGCTTCGTCGAATGGTCAACAATTTCCAGTATTTCTTCAGCCGTGATGGTACTTTCATTACAAATCCCGTATATTGAGCGTCGTCCTTCGATAGCTTCTTTAAAATCCAGTGGCATAAATACTCCTTCTTGTAAAATATATTAGCCCTTATGATAAGTATTATACTCCTATTTTTGACAATTTCAATTTGTAAATTAAGTAACCTCAAAAAAACAGCGTCATCATGACCCTGTTTTTTTGATCGTTTTATATTTATTTGCGACTCAACGCTTTTTTTGCAGCAGCAACGATAGCGTTCGCCGTCAAACCATATTTTTCCATCAGCGGTGCCACCTTGCCGGATTGTCCAAACAGGTCTTTTACACCAACCCGTTCCAGCGGTACCGGCGCCTCATCACCCAAAACTTCTGCAACGGCTCCACCCAAACCACCAATAATGCTGTGTTCTTCGGCGGTAACAATGGCCCCTGTCGTTAAGGCGGCCTGCTTAATGGCATCCACATCAATCGGTTTGATTGAGCCCATATTAATCACCTGGGCTGAAATTCCTTCTTCTTTTAGCTGGTCAGCCGCTTCCATTGCCAACGCCACCATTAAACCGGTCGCAATAATAGTCACATCACTGCCACTTTTCATCATACTGGCTTTACCCAACTCAAAGTGATAGCTTTCATCAAAAAGCACCGGCACATCACTACGCCCTAAACGGATATAAACCGGGCCCTCAATAGTCATGGCCGCATCCAGCATTTTTTCGGTTTCGATGGCATCTGCCGGTGATAACACCGTCATATTGGGCAATACCCGCATCAGGGCAATGTCTTCAACCGACTGATGGGAACCGCCATCTTCACCAACGGAGATACCCGCATGGGTTAAGGCGATTTTTACATTCAGTTTCGGATAACAAATACTGTTTCGGATAATTTCATAAGCCCGGCCAGCTCCAAAAATGGCAAAGGTACTGGCAAAGGGAACTTTTCCGGCCGTTGCCAAACCAGCTGCCATCCCCATCAGGTTTGCTTCGGCAATCCCCACGTTGAAATGCCGTTCGGGATATGCTTTCTTAAATATATTCGTCTTGGTTGCTCCAGAAAGATCCGCATCCAGTACCACCAGATTGGGTTTTTTTTCTCCCAGCTTTACCAGATAATCGCCATACGCCTGTCGTGTTGCTTTTTTTTCTGCCATGATTACGCCTCCAATTCTGCCAATGCTTGTTTCACTTCTTCTGCATTCGGCCCTTTTCCATGCCATCCCGCATTATTTTCCATAAATGAAACACATTTACCCTTAACCGTTTTGCAAATAATCACAGTTGGTTTATCTTCTGATTTTTTAGCTGCTTCCACAGCAGTTCGCAGTTCATCAAAGCTATGTCCATCTTCCACCGTGATGACATTCCATCCAAAGGCTTCAAATTTGGCATCAATGGGGAATGGTGACATCACCTCACAGATGGCGCCGTCAATTTGAAGATTATTATTATCCACAAAGGCAATCAGATTATTCAGCTGATAGTGGGAAGCCGCCATGGCGGCTTCCCAAACAAGACCTTCTTGCAGTTCACCATCGCCCAGTAGCGCATAAATTTTATGAGATTTGTTGTCCATTTTTCCGGCCAATGCCATTCCGGCCGCCACCGAAATTCCCTGTCCCAAGGAACCAGTCGACATATCAACCCCCGGTACCTTGTTCATGTCCGGATGACCCTGAAGGATGGAGCCCAGTTGTCGCAGATTTTCCAACTCCGCATTGGGAAAAAAGCCTTTTGCGGCCAGGGTTGCATACAACACCGGAGCCGCGTGTCCTTTTGACAGCACAAAACGATCCCGATCTTCTTTTTGGGGATTATTTTCATCCACATTCATTTGCTCAAAATAGAGCAGGGTTAAAATTTCTGCTGACGACAATGATCCCCCAGGATGACCTGAAGAAGCCTTGCCAATCATTTTTACAATATCCTTGCGGATTCCCCTAACGGTTTCTTCTAAAAATGCCATTTAATTCTCCTCTTTTAATAAATATCACTATTTGTGTTGATTTGCCGATCTAAAATATCTCGTCTAATCGCCTGCGGGACGCCATCCTTAATGAAGACCCGGGGCACCCGTTTATTGACCATACAGGTGATTTCATAATTGATGGTACCCAAGGCGTCGGCCAATACATCAGCGGAAATATTGTTGCCAAAAAGCTCCACTTCGTCATACAGGGAAACGGCTTCCACATCAGTCAAATCAATCATGCATTGATCCATACAGATGCTACCAACCACCGGCACCAGCTGACCGGAAATAAAGACCTTGGCCAAACCATTGAGCATCCGGGTGTAGCCATCGGCATAACCAATTGGTAAGGTGCCAATAATTCGATCCTCCTCAGCAACAAAACGATTGCCATAGCTGACGGTTTCGCCAGGATGGAGGGTTTTGAGATGAACAATGGTTGACTTCAGGGTCATCACCGGTTTTAAGCTGATTTTTGACCGCTCCACTTCCGCCGACGGATAGAGACCGTAGAGAATAATCCCCGGCCGCACCATGTCAAAATGAACGCCGTCCACATCAAATATCCCGGCGCTGTTAGCCATATGCTTAATGGGAATAACAATATTTTTTTCTGCCAGTTCCGAGATAACCTGTCGGTAGCGTCGAATCTGCTCCTGCGTGTGGGTTTTATCAGCGGCATCGGCGGTGGAAAAATGGGTAAACAACCCCTGAAGCTCAATCCCTTCCAACAGGTTCATCGCCTCAATTGCTTGTGAAGCTTCTCGCCAGCCAATCCCAATGCGCCCCATACCCGTATCAATTTTTACATGAATGGGATGGCGAATGCCAATTTCCTGACAATGCTCCGACAAAGCCTGGGCAAAATCCATCTGATAAACACCGGGAATCACATCCCAGCGAATCAGATCGGGGATGTGCGCTTTTGAGGTATAACCGAGCAGTAAAATCGGCTCGGTTATACCCCCCTGTCGCAGGGCGATGGCTTCATCGATGAAAGCTACCGCCAACATATCCACCCCGGCATCACAAAGGGTTCTGGCACATTCCAAACTGCCATGACCATAAGCATCAGCTTTGACCACGCCCAGAATTTTAACGTCAGGCCCGACAATCCGGCGAATTTCTTCGTAATTACTGGTCAGAGCATCCAGGTCAATTTCTGCCCAGGTCGGGCGGAGTGCCAACTCTTTCATGCCGTCGGAACTTCCTGAACCATTTTTAGCACCATGGCTACCCCATTTTTGATTGATGCTTCGAGATTTGCCTTGTAATCATCAGTCAGATTGGAATCGGCTTTGTCAGACATGGAACGAATGACCAGATAGGGAACCTGATTGAGCATTGCCACCTGTCCTACTGCTGCCCCTTCCATTTCCACACAAAGACCGCCGAATTCTTCCAGTAATTCTTGTTTGAGCTGGTTGGAGTTCACACCTAAATCGGCAGTCATAATTCGACCCACCCGATGCGTCGCACCAAGATCTTGCGCAGCTGCCACCGCCAGCTTGATAAGGGTTGAATCGGCCTTGAAAAAGGTAATATCCATGTTTGGTATTTCACCCCGGGGATGACCAAAGGCCCGGGCATCCATATCATATTGACAACTGTCTTCAGAAATAACGATGTCACCAATTTCCAGCTCGGGATGCACTGCACCAGCTACCCCTACATGGATAATGGCCGTTACTTTAAAAATGTCAATCAATACCTGAGCACACATGGCGGCATTAACTTTTCCGATTCCACTTTTGACAGCCACCACTTCTTTCTGATGAAGTTTTCCTTTAAAAAAAGTCATTCCTCCGTGATGAACCTTGATCCCATCTTCCATCGCCGCTTTGATGTCACGAACCTCACTGTCCATGGCTGCAATAATACCGATCATCTGCTTTTTTCTCCCTTCAAAAGACTCACCGCTGCATTGGCAGCGATTCCCTGTTCACTTCCAGTAAAACCCAGACCTTCTTCGGTTGTCGCTTTTACACTAACACAACCTCTGGATAAATCCAGAGTAATTCTGATATTTTCCACCATCATTTCAATATACGGCGCAAGCTTTGGGGCTTGTGCAATAATCGTTGAATCGATGTTGTTAATCTTATATCCATTTTCTGCCACCAATTGTCCCACTTTTTTAAGTAGCAGCAAACTGTCGCAATCTTTGTAGGCGGCATCAGCATCCGGAAAATGTTTGCCGATATCGCCCAATGCCAGGGCGCCTAACAAGGCATCCATAATGGCATGCACCAATACGTCGGCATCCGAATGGCCCTGCAGCCCTAACGAATGCTCTATTTTTACACCGCCTAAAATGAGTGCTCGATTTTTTACTAAACGATGGACATCATAACCAATTCCGATCCGTATCATTTTACTCCTTCCAGCTCGTTTCCAAATAAATTTAACCACATTTTCAGCCATTTGTACAGATTTTTTTCGTTTCCACAAATTTACATCTGGCGATCCCGAAATGCACCCAGAATCCATCTGAATAACACTTTTATTTTTGCAAATGATAAAATAATATCTTTTTTCGAAAACTTTTGTCTCAATTCAGAGGTTAAATTGTTTTTCCGGCTGTATGCTTCGAGGCCGATCCTGTGAATTTCTCTGAACTTGAATTTTCATTAAAAATTATAACATAAAGCAAACAAAAAAACGCCACCAAATAAATAACTTAAATGGCTTTTAAGCTATTTGATCTGGTGACTATTGTCAAAATATTAATCCTCATGTCCGCTGTTAGTTTTTAACAGATCCCGGACCACTTCTCCGGCAATCAAAAGACCGGCTACCGATGGGACAAAGGCAATGCTGCCGGGCGGGGTTTCTCGGATAATCGGTTCTTCAGTGGAATAAAGCACTTTTAGTGATTTTACCCCCCGTTCCCGCAGTTCTTTTCGCATCACTTTGGCCAGCGGACAAACCGAAGTTTCATAGATGTCAGTAATATTAAAGCGGCTAGCATCGAGCTTATTTCCCGTTCCCATACAACTGATAATCGGCACCTTGTTTTGCTGACTTTTAATGACCAGATCGATTTTTGCCGTCACCATATCCACCGCATCGATGATATAATCATAGTCCTGAAGATGAAATTCCTGATAATTCTCAGGGGTATAGCATTTATGCATCGGATGAACAATCGAAAGCGGATTAATGGCAATCAATCTTCTGGCCATGACATCCACTTTTTTCTTACCGATGGTTTTAACATTGGCCATAATCTGACGATTCAGATTACTGGGATCGATGATGTCTTTATCCACAATTGTTAAAAAACCAACCCCACTGCGAATTAAAGCTTCGGCCACAAAAGAACCAACACCACCAACCCCGAACAGGATGATTCTTGAATTTTTTAGAATCTCCAAACCGGGTTTTCCAATCAGTTTTTCGGTTCGGTCAAAGATTCCTGATTCTGTTTTCATTTTTACATTCTTTCCGGAGCCGATACTCCCAAAATACCCAGAGCATTTTGAATAACCTGCTTTGTTGCCTCAATCAGCGCAACTCGGGCCTTCATTAAAGCCTTGTCGTCAACCCGAACGTGGCAGGCATTATAAAAACTGTGGAAGGCTGCGGCCAGATCAATGGCATAGCGGGTAATTCGGCTGGGATCCAATTTATCTTCAGCAGTCAAAATTTCATCCGGGAAATTAGCAAGGATTTCCATCAGATTCAATTCTTCTTTTTCAACCAGGCGGCTGTAATCCAGGGAAACCGTCTGATCCAGTTCTTCAGTCATCTGGCGAATAATACTACAGATTCGAGCATGGGCATACTGCACATAAAACACCGGGTTGTCATTGGACTGCTCAATTGCCAAATCCAGATCAAAGTCAAAATGACTATCTGGCGAGCGCAGATTAAAGAAGAAGCGGGTGGCATCAACACCGACTTCATCAATCAGATCGGTGAGGGCAATGGCTTTTCCCTGACGTTTAGACATTCTTGCCACTTCTCCATTTCGAAGCAATCGCACCAGCTGCATAATAACCACATCAAAATTACTGGCATCAATGCCTACCGCAGTTAATGCGCCTTTAAGGCGAGCTACATGTCCGTGATGGTCAGCACCCCAAACATTGATACAACGATTAAAACCACGATTGATAAACTTGTCCATATGATAGGCAATATCGGCCATAAAATAGGTGGGTAATCCATTGGCCCGGATTAATACATCATCCTTATCGGAACCGAATTCAGTTGCTTTAAACCATAAGGCGCCTTCCTGTTCGTAGGTAAAGCCCCCCTTTCCGAGCAGCTCAATGGTCTTCTCAATGGCACCGCTGTCATAAAGGCTCTGTTCCGAAAACCAGACATCATAGCGGATTCCATAGGCTTCGAGATCGCTTCTCATCTGGCTGAGGTTTTTGTTCAGCGCATAATCAATCAAAATTGGTTTGCGTTCTTCCGGTGTCAGTAAGCGGTGGACATCACCATTGGCTGCAATAAATGCTTTCATATGGTCGGTAATGTCTTCTCCCTGATATCCATCTTCCGGAAAGGGAATATCCTCGCCCATCAATTGTCGGTAGCGAGCATCGAGAGAATCACCGAATTTGACAATCTGGTTTCCAGCGTCATTAATATAAAATTCCCGGGTGACGGCGTAGCCGGTCCAATCAGCCACTGCCGCTAAGATATCGCCAATGGCTCCACCCCGGGCATTGCCCATGTGCATCGGTCCGGTCGGATTGGCCGAAATAAACTCCAGGTTAAATTTCTTTCCGGCATTTTTCTGACTCCGGCCGTAATCGGCTTTCAAATCTGCCACTTCGGCTAAAACCGCATACTGCCAATAGGGTTTGAGTTTAAAATTAATAAAGCCCGGTCCGGCTATTTCGATGGATTCAATGTAGGAGTCGGCAATTTGCATATTTGCCACCAGGGTTTCGGCAATAAAACGGGGCGCTTTTTTCGTCTGTTTGGGCAGCTGCATGGCGATATTGGTCGAATACTCACCATGTTCTTTTTCTCTGGGAATCTCCAGAAAAAGATCTGGCATGGTTTCAATGGTCAATGCCCCCGATTCAACCGTTTGATTCAGCGCATCGCCAATGATTGTTTTAATCTGTTTGGTGATCTTTTCACGTATGTACATCCTTTGTTTCCTCTCACTTTTCTTTTTATTATCAGTAACTCGTGACTTTTTAATTCTGCTGGTCAGGTGAAATTTAAAGGAGAAGCGCAACTGGCGCTTCTCCTGTGATTGGCATTGCTGCCATTTTTATTGGGTGATTTTGATGTTTAGAATATTCTGAGAATTGGTCACCCCTTCGATTTCGATGTCATAATCGATGGACACCTTGGTGGGCTCTTTATCCTCATTATAATTGACAAATACATCCTTGGTTAAAATCCCCATGGTCACATCCCCGTAAGGGGTGGAATACCAGGTCAGGTTTCGCTTTCCCCGCTCAAATTCCATAATGGAATTGGTGGTTCCCAGACGAATGACTGATACTTTTTGCGCATCAACACAAACGGTGGTGATTGTTCCTTCCATCCCGGAAACTTCCGATTCGTGATAAGTCACACAGGAGCGATTCGCTTCTTTATATAAATCTCCTTCGGTCAGGAACTCCAGGGTATCCTTTTCTTCTTCGTTTTTGACGGTTCCCGAAATGGATAACCACACTTTTTTTCTTTCTTCAGTCATTGGTCTCCTCCTAGAGGTATAATTTCTCCCACTATTAAACCATTGTTGGGTTTTTTTATCAAGAAAAATTATCCGTTTAAGTTTTTATTAGGATTACGCATCATAAAGAAATCGGACAACCTAGTTGGTCGTGGTGCGTTTCCGCTTGGCTGACGCAATAATCAGATCTACAAGTTCTATATACCCAATTCCGGTGGCTTCCCACATTTTTGGATACATACTGATGTTGGTAAATCCCGGCAGGGTGTTTACTTCATTGATTAAAATGCGTTCATCATCCGTGACAAAAAAATCGACCCGGGTCAAGCCGGAACCTTCAATGGCTTCAAAGGCTTTAATGGCATAGGCTCTGACTTTTTCGGCAACTTCCTGCGACAGATCAGCCGGAATGACCACCTTGGAATCTTCGGTTGCGGAATACTTGGCTTCATAATCATAGAACTCTTTTGAAGGGATGACTTCTCCGGGAATCGAGGCCCGAATGACGTCTCCAACTTCTAACACAGCACATTCAATCTCTCTTCCTTTGACAAAGTCTTCCAGAATCAGTTTATTGTCATAGATAAACGCTTCATTAATGGCAGCAACCAGTTCGTTTCGGTCATGGGCCTTGCTGATCCCGACGCTGGAGCCCATATTGGCCGGTTTAACAAAAATCGGATAACCCAGATTCGCTTCGATCTCAGCAATTTTGCTGTCGGCATCTCGTTTCCACTCATTTTCCCGAAAATAGATATATTTGCCGGTGGGGATTCCCACGCTTTGGAACATAATCTTGGAGAAGACCTTATCCATTCCCACCGCTGAGCTTAACACCCCACACCCCACATAGGGTTTGTTGAGCATTTCAAAAACACCCTGGATGGTGCCATCTTCTCCCATTGGTCCGTGAAGAACAGGAAAAAAAACATCAATTTTAGCGATTTCCGGATGCGAGAAAATTGAAAAATCAGCAATCAGGTTGTCTTGATCCTGCTCCCAGGAACCATCCTTGATTTTTTTTGTATCACCTGAATATAAATACCATTTCCCCTGCTTTGAGATCCCGATGGTAACAATGTTATACTTACTCCGATCGATAACCCCTAAAACATTGTAAGCAGAGACTCTGGAAACCTCATGCTCGCCCGACTGGCCTCCAAAAACCACGCCGATATTGAGTTTGTTTTTCATATCTTTTCCTCACTTTTCTTTCGAGATCTCGTTATTATGATTGTATCAATGCTAACAACTATCCGTACGCTTTGCGACCCTTCGCAAAGACCCGGTTATTTCAGACACTCTAAAAAATCTTCTTCGGAAATAACCCGAATACCATTTTCTTTTAATAGGGCGACGGTGATACCATCCCCACTAACCAGATTCTCACTGAAGGTACCATCATAAATTTTTCCACAGCCACAGGAAGGACTTTTGCTTTTCATGATGGCAATTTTAGCACCTGATGTTCGGGCTGTGTCTAAAGTCCTTTGCGCTCCCAGAAGATATTCTTCAGTCACATCTGTTTTTTTATTATTATACACTTTCCGTTCCCCATTGACCACGACTATTTCCGCTGGATCCCGGGGGATCGGCATGGTTGCCAGTACCTCCGGACAAACCGGAATAGCCTGCCCCTGCAGAAAGAGCTGCCGCAATTCATTGACTGGATGGGCTTTGCCCTCATAATTAATCTTCATTCCCAGCAAGCAGCTGGACACTAAAATCTTTTTTTTCTTTTCCAACGCTTCTTTTAAACAAGTAAAGTCTTTCTGATTCATTTTTCCCCTCATTCTTCGTTTTTATGATCCAAACTGTCCTCCCGATAAATCCAGGCACCCCGCTTAAATACCATTTTATAAATCATATCTTTTAAAATAATTTCACCAATTTTTATAATCGAACCGGAACCAATTGTTACCTTGTTGGTAACTCTGGCGCCCATTCCGATTTTGGTATGATGACCGATGGTCACATCTTTTCCAATAATCACTCCGGGCTCCAAAACACAGTTATCTTCAACCCTGGTGTTTGCTTCAATGATCACCCCGGTACCAATCTGACAATTTTCCCCAATGGAAACCCCGGCGCCGACAATTGCCCCAGCACCAATGGTGGTTTCATTTCCAATCGTAACCGCTTCGGCAATCACTGCACTGGGGTGAACATTTTTTCCGTTCACCTGGTGTATCATCTACTTTCTCCTATTTTTTTCGGATTCTCAACCCCTTGGGGTAGTGGTTCTTAATCAACCCTTCGCTGGCTTTACCAAACCCCAGCGGATAGCCATTGTAGCCGATCAGAACCCACCCTTTGGAAGCAGTGAGGTTTAATGCCTCACCTTTTAAATACTGATAGGCCAGCTCTTCATCGGTAAGATTATAACTATTTTGGGCCTGAGACAAGCCAAGTGCCATGGCCAGCGCATAGCTGGGCTCAAAACGATTTTTCTTAAAGGTGCCCAAGTGAAGACCCGGACGCAAAAGTTTTAAATTGGCAATCCGCTCGAGTAAAATCCCTGCTGGGATGGCATAAAGGTGTTCTCCCAAAAGATAGAGCCGGTCTTTAATTGTTTGATAGAATTCTGAATCGAGATTGTTTTTGACAAAATCACAATAGTCCTGCAACTCCATACGCGTCGCCTTTTTCAAACGGGATTTGGCATATCCCTGTTTGATATCAAGGTTCTCCCCCTGACTAGGCAATTTCTTTAATTTGGCAATAAAATGCCCCTCACCTTTGACTGTCATGGGCATAATCCGCAGCGTTTTTGCAATGTCTTCCTGCTGCGTTCGAGTCCAGGCAATCCGGCCATGTTCAATAATCCCGGGCAATTCAACTGTTTCCACTTCATAGGGATATTTTTCGATGAACGCCTCGATCATTTGTTCATTTTCTTCCGGAGAAAAGGTACAGGTTGAATAAACCAATACCCCGCCAGGTTTTAAAAGGCGATGGGCACTTTCCAGTATTTTTTCCTGCTTTCCCCGACAGCGGTCGACCCGTTCCAGACTCCAGTCAGCCAGCGCACCAGGATCTTTACGAAACATCCCCTCGCCTGAGCAGGGGGCATCGACTAATATCTTATCAAAGCTCTCATAAAAAGAATCCACCAGCCGCTCTGGAAATTCATTGGTCACAAGGGCATTGGTGATCCCCATCCGTTCGATATTGGTAGAAAGGATGCCAGCCCGGGAATTAACCAGCTCATTGGCAACCAGCACCCCTACCCCTTGAAGCCGGGCTCCGATTTGGGTAGATTTCCCTCCCGGTGCCGCACAAAGATCCAGTACCCAATCCCCCGGCTGAGGGTCAAGCACTTCAACCGCCGCCATGGCGGTCGGTTCCTGAACATAGTAAAGCCCGGCATAATAATAGGGATTTTTGCCAGGTCGCACCGTATGGTCAATATAAAATCCTTCTTTACACCAGTTCACACGCTGAGTATTAAACGATAATTTATTAGCCAAATCATCCGGCGTAATCTTCAGGGTATTGGTGCGAATCCCCTTACTCTCCGGCTGGTCATAGGAATCCAGCAGACTCTGATAGGATTCTCCCATCAGATTTTTCATTTTTTCCTTAAACGCTTCAGGTAATTGCATAATGATCCCCATTTTTACTACTTTATTTCAGACAATTTCATCTCAGTCACAGTCCGAATTTATAACAATACTCGTTTCATTATACGTAAAGCCCTGATCAATTACAATAAATTTGTCAAAAAACACGTAAATAAAAACACCAGCCCAAAAGCTGATGTTTTTTTAATTATAATTGCTGTTTATTATTTTTTGGGTTTTGCAAAAATCATCCGTCCGGCTGCAGTTTGCAGAATGCTGGTAACAATAACCGCAGTGCTGGAGCCAATATATTTTTTGCCATTTTCAACAACGATCATGGTTCCATCATCCAGATAGGCCACCGCCTGACCATTTTCTTTTCCCCCTTTAACCAGAAGAACCTTCATCTCTTCCCCAGGCAAAACAATGGGCTTGACAGCATTGGCCAGTTCATTAATATTGAGCACGTCCACCCCTTGAACTGTGGCGACCTTGTTCAGATTATAGTCGTTGGTCAGAATCTTGCCTTTGGTTGATTTACCCAGTTTAACCAATTTTGAATCGACCTCATGGGTGTCTTCAAAATCTTCTTCAGTAATTTGCACTTCGATTTCCAGATCCGTCTGAATTTTATTTAAAATATCCAAACCCCGACGGCCTCGATTTCGTTTGAGTTCATCAGCCGAATCGGAAATCAACTGAAGTTCATTGAGCACAAATACCGGAATTACCAGAGGGCCCTCAATAAAACCAGTTTTGCAGATATCAAAGATCCGTCCATCAATGATCACGCTGGTATCCAATAGTTTGGGAATCGCCGCACCTTTCTTTTTAGCCGGGCGTTTTTGGCCCAACGTTACAGTGGCGTCCTTTTCCCGCTTGGCACTCTGAAATGCCTGAAGAATGTCTTCCCGTTTTTTAATTGGCAAGGAAAACCCAATGTATCCCAGCACAATATAAATGCTGATGGTTAACAATCCGCCAATCCAGGGAATGGGAATCTGTGAAAAAGCAAAACTGATCAGCATGGCAATTACCAAACCGATCACCAAACCACCAATGCCCAGGCCGACGTCAATGAGACGGACATTTTCCATGCTGGCCTCTACAATTTTCGTCAACTTTTTTACGCCTTTTAGCATGAGTGGAAATAGAATGAAAAATATAAGTCCGAATAGAACGATGAAAGCCGCATAAAAAACAATTTCCAATTCAGGCGTAGGATTTATTTGCATGGTTTTCATGATCCATGAATTGGTTATCAATACGTTGGCCAGGGCTATCCCAACCAGAATTCCAATAATTCCAAATGACACGCGAAGTATCTTTTGTATCACTATCTTCACCTCCTTTCTAAAACATTACCTCAAATTATAGCACCTAATTCTTAAGATTAAACTATTAAATACAACAAAAGGCGCGAAATTCACGCCTCACTTTGTACCGAACTATTGATTAAATCAAGAATTTCTTCTTTATTCTTATCTTGAATCAAGACCATTTCGCTGACAATAAAATTCCGGGCATTATTTAGCATTTTCTTTTCCCCGGTTGAAAGGCCTTTTAATCGATCCAGTAAGATAAGATTCTTAACGACCTTGGCGACTTCAAAAATATCACCGGTTTTTAAACGTTCGAGATGTTCCCGATAGCGTCGGTTCCAGTTTTTTTCCATCACATCCATTGGTAATTTCAGCGACTCGATCATCTCATCAATCACCGACTGGTTCACGATGGTTCTTACCCCAATATCATCGACTTTATCAACCGGAATTAAAATCTGCAAACCTTCGGACACGATCTGCATGATGTAGTAAGGTTTCGTTTCTTCAAATATTTCTCGTTCTTCGATTGCTTCAATGATACCCGCTCCGTGCATTGGATAAACAATTTTATCCCCAATCTTGTACATTTTAACCACTCCTATCATCGATTCTGGAGTTATTATAACACAAAAAAAAGGGAGAAGCCTTTTATTTTATAAAAAACTTATCCCGCTGTCAATATTTTTTTAAATAATCGTGGTTAATTGTTATATAATCATGGTTAAGCTGATCCGTTTTCGTTTTTGATCCACCGCCAGCACCTTGACAGTTACCACATCTCCCAGGGAAACCGCTTCTGACGGATGTTTTATATAACGATCGGTGATTTGTGAGATATGTACCAGACCATCCTGATGGACACCGATATCCACAAAGGCGCCAAAATCGATGACGTTCCTTACCGTGCCCGTCAGTTCCATATCCACTTCCAGATCACTCATTGATAAAACATCTGACCGCAAATGGGGCTTGGGGGCATTTTCCCGGGGATCCCGTCCCGGTTTTTTAAGTTCCTTGACAATATCGTATAGAGTTGGAATCCCGATTTCCAGCTGGGCCGCCATTTCCGAGTAATTCATGTCATTAAACAAATCCTGTTGTTCCCGAGTACCGAGCTTTTCTTTTTTAATCCCTTTTAATTTCAGCAGTTTCTCGACACTTTTATAAGCCTCCGGGTGAACCCCGGTATTGTCGAGGATGTTATCGCCGTCATCAATCCGCAAAAATCCGGCGCATTGCTCATAGGCTTTGGCACCCAGCCCTTTGACCTTCATCAATTCTTTTCTATTCTTGATCGGTCCGACACTGTTGCGATAATCCAAAATATTATTGGCAATGGTTTTGTTGACCCCGGCTACGTACTTGAGCAGTGCTACCGAAGCCCGGTTAACGTTAACCCCGACATTATTAACAGCATCTTCAACCGTTGCTTCCAAGACCCGCTCCAGTTCTTTCTGATTGACGTCGTGCTGATACTGCCCCACACCAATATGTTTCGGATCAATTTTAACCAGCTCCGACAATGGATCCTGAAGACGTCCACCAATGGAGATGGCCCCCCGGATGGAGACATTGATATCCGGGTACTCTTCGGTGCCAATTTCCGAGGCCGAATAAACCGAAGCTCCAGCCTCATTCACCACAATGTATTGGACTGGAACATTGGTTTTTTTGATGGTTTCTGCCACAAATTGCTCTGACTCCCGAGAAGCAGTGCCGTTGCCAATGGCGATGATATCCACCTGATAACGCTCGATCAAGTCAATCAGCTCCTTTTCTGCTTTTTCGGCCTGACCTTTGCCAAAGGTCGGATAAATGGTGGTATAATCCAGCACCTTTCCGACCTTGTCAAGAATAGCAATTTTGCAGCCAGTTCGGAAGGCCGGGTCAAAACCCATCGTGACTTTTTCTTTAAAGGGTGGCTGGAGCAGCAGTTTTTTGAGGTTCAGAGCAAACATCTTGATCGCCCCTTCTTCCGCCCGCTCTTTTAGCGCCGTCCGGATTTCCCGCTCAATGGCCGGCGCAATCAGCCGGGTATAACTGTCGTCAATGGCGTTTAACAAATAGCTCGAGGGCTGGGCTTTAACCAATTCCTTTTTCAGATAGGCTTGAATTTCATCGCTCGGTGCCAGCAGTTTAACCGACAGGGCTTTTTTCTTTTCACCCCGGTTAATCGCCAGAATCCGGTGATCCTTGATCGTTTTGATCGCTTCGGTATGATCAAAATACATTTCCAGCTCCGGGTTTTCCGCTTCTTTGCCTTTAACCACAGTGGATTTGATCTGGCCCTTGTCGAAGGTACATTTCCGGATCACACCCCGGTAAGCAGCCGTATCCGAAATTACTTCGGCGATAATATCCATAGCCAGTTGCAGTGCTTCAGCCGCACTGTGAACTTCTTTTTCAGCGTCGATATAATCAAGTGCGGCGTCCTCCAGTTCGGCTTCTGTCAGTTTTTGCTCCAAAATTTGCAACGCCAATGGCTCCAGCCCTTTTTCCCGGGCCACCGATGCCCTAGTTTTCTTTTTCTGTTTATAAGGCAGGTAAAGGTCTTCCACTTCCTGAAGGGTTTGGCTTTTTAAAATGGCACTTTTTAGTTCCGGGGTCAACTTGCCCTGTTCCAAAATGCTACCGGTAACCTCTTCTTTTCGTTTTTCCAATTTTCTTAAATATGTTAACCGCACATCCAGATCCCGCAATAGCGCATCACTTAAATTTCCGGTGACCTCTTTTCGATAACGGGCGATAAAGGGAATGGTATTTCCGCCATCGATTAAGTTGATGGTATCTTCCACCTGCTGGGGGCGTATTGAAAATTCTTTTGCCAGTTGGTTAATAATATGTTCCACAAAATACTCCATTTCTAAATTTCTTAATTCCACGTTTTTATTAATTGGTGTAAATATCAAAGAATAGTTTAACATTTTTTTGGTATAATCACAAATCTTCCCTAAAATAACCGAATGACTGTTTAAACCGCCTGTTGGCGCATTGTAATGAAAACAGGTTCATGATAAAATATTCTGTACTAAACGAAAAGGAGCATCACCTTAATGGCTATAAAATTTATTGTCGATTCCATGTGTGATACCAACAGCGACATTCTGAATCGCTATGATTTTGATATATTACCCTTTCCCGTAACCCTGGATGATAAAACCTACTTCGATGGCATTAACATTACCCCGGAAATGGTCGTGGATTTTGTCAACACTAACAGTAAACTCTTTCCAAAAACCGCTCAGATTCAACCACTGGATATCACCAACACGATTGAAAAACACCTTAAGAACGGTGATGATGTTATCTATATGGTACTCTCCTCAAAGCTTTCGGGCACCTACCAGACCGCCCGGCTACTGGCCAAAGATTTACAGGAAAAATACCCGGATCGAAAAGTCGCCATTGTCGATTCCCTTTCAGCCACCACCGGTTCGGCATTGATTCTTTTTCAGGGACTAAAACTGAATAAGCTCAACCGTCCCTATGAAGAAATTGTTGAAACGATGAATTTTCTGGCCCAACATGCTCAAATCTTTTTTATGGTTGGCGACATCAAATGGCTGGCCCAGGGCGGCCGAATCAGCCGAAATGCCGCGATGATTGGCGATATGCTAAAAATCGTCCCGATTTTGTATTTTAAAGACGGGGAAATCCAAGTTTATGAAAAAGTCCGCGGCCAGAAAAAAGCTTTAAAAACGCTGCTTAGCATTGTCGAAGAAAAAATGACCAATCGGGAACAGGTTCTGGGGATGATCCAAAGCACTGCTCCGGATCTTCAGGAAAAAGCCAAAAGATATTTCGAAAAAGAGCTGGGTATCAAAAACTTTCTGCTTCCCGAAAAAGCCGGCGCGACTCTGACCGTTCATATCGGCACGAATTGCCTGGGCATTATGTTTTTTGACGCACTCCCGGATAATTATGTTAATGTTACCCCCTGAGCCCCTTAGTATTGTCCTGTCAAATAAAAAGCGTCTTACCGGATGCCAAACTGCACCGTAAGACGCTTTTTGCTGTTTATTTGGACGATTCTAACCTCTCGGGGGTAAACTGGAAGCCACCAGCTGAACCAGTCGGCTCAGCGGCATAGTTTGTAACCAGACTTTTCCCGGCCCTTTTAAGGTGGCCAGGAATAATCCTTCACCACTTAAAAAGATGTTCTTCATGCCCTTGACGGCCTGAATGTCAAAACTCACCGATTCCTCAAACATGCCGATATGTCCCTGATCAATTTTAATCACTTCGCCGGGCGCCAGATCATATTCCACCATGGCACCATCCATTTCAATAAAAGCGGTTCCCGGTCCAGATATTTTTTGCAGAATAAAACCTTCACCACCAAAAAAGCCAACCCCGATATTCTTTTTAAAGTACATGTCCACATCCAGTGTCGATTCACCCGCCAAAAAGCTGCTTTTCTGACAGATAATCGACTGTCCCTGCTGCAGTGTCAGCGCTTTGATTTCGCCCGGATAACTGGAACAAAAAGAAATCTGACTGTTGCTTCGCTCTGCCGTATAAGTAGTCATAAATAAAGAATCCCCCGCCAGGGTTCGTCTTAACCCCTTCATCAGACCACCTTTGGTATTGGTTTCCATCCGGATATTTTCCGACATCCAGGACATTCCCCCCGACTCGGTAAACATTGATTCGCCACTGTTTAACGTCACTGTTACCACCGGGAGATTGCCTCCCTTAATTTCAAAATTCATTTTTTCCTCCTCGTTTTGTATTAATATACAAAAATCGCCAATTTAAGGATATTTACCCGGAAATTGGCGATTTATTTTATTTATCTGATTATTTTTTTAATTTGATCAGGTTGATCAATCCGCCAGCCAGCAACATTTCTTTTTGGCGTTCTGAAACTTCCAATAACATAACATAGGTTAACCCCTTGGTTTTGTTAATCAACTTGGCCTGGCCTGATTTAACAGCCTCCAGGGCATTTTCAACGACCAGTTCATCGTTAAGTTCAATGGTATCATAATCGGCTTCGTTCTCAAATACCAGCGGCAGAATGCCATTATTAATCAGATTGTTTTTATGAATCCGGGCAAACGATTTAACCGCCACCCCTTTAATGCCCAGATAAACTGGTGCTAACGCCGCATGTTCCCGGCTGGAACCCTGACCGTAGTTGGAGCCGCCGACAATAAAGCCGCCGCCATTATCCAGGGCCCGCTTAGGGAATTCGGCATCGCAGGGTGCCAGACAATAGTTTGACAGGTATGGGATATTCGAACGGTAAGGCAGTAATTTGGCATTGGAAGGCATAATATGATCGGTGGTGATATTATCTTCGACCACAATTAAGGCTTTACCAGCGACGGTATTTTTAAGTGGCTGGGTAGCTGGGAAGGGTTTGATATTTGGTCCTTTGATGACCTCCACATCAACGCCTTCCGGAGCGGGTGCCATCACCATGGTATCGTTGAGCAAGAAGTTTTCCGGCATCGCAATTTCCGGCAGCTCAATCTTACCTAATGGATTCGTCAGTACCCCTTCTAAAGCGGATATCGCTGCAGCTTCCGGGCTTAACAGATAGACATCGGCTGAAGGTGTTCCCGAACGACCAAAGAAGTTCCGGTTGAAGGTTCGCAGCGACACCGCATCGGTAGATGGTGCCTGACCCATCCCGATACAGGGACCGCAGCCGCATTCCAGCACCCGGGCACCAGCATTTAGCAGATCAGCTAAAGCACCGTTTTCAGCCAGCATCGTTAACACCTGTTTCGATCCTGGGGCAATTACAAGGGAAACATTTTCAGCCACCGTTTTGCCTTTGACAATGGCGGCCACCTTCATCAAATCCAACCAGGATGAATTGGTACAACTGCCAATCGCCACCTGATTAACTGCTAAACCTTCAATTTCCGAAATTTTGACCACTTTGTCAGGACTGTGCGGACAGGCAGTCAGTGGTTCTAAGGCATCCATATCAACCGTGACGACTTCATCATAGATGGCATCGGCATCAGCGGATAGTTCAATATAATCCCCGCCACGGCCCTGAGCTTCTAAAAATACTCGGGTCATTTCATCGGATGGAAATACCGAGGTGGTTGCCCCCAGTTCGGCGCCCATGTTGGTAATCGTGGCCCGTTCCGGTACGGTCAAAGTCTTTACGCCGTCTCCTGTGTATTCAAACACCTTATTGACCCCGCCTTTAACAGTACATTGACGTAACACTTCCAGAATGACATCCTTGGAGGATACCCCGGTGCGCAGCTTGCCGGTTAATTCCACCTTAACCACTTTAGGCATGGTAATATAGTAAGGATCGCCAGCCATGGCCACAGCCACATCCAGACCACCGGCCCCAATGGCCAGCATCCCGATACCGCCACCGGTGGGCGTATGGCTATCCGATCCTAAAAGCGTATCGCCCGGCACTCCAAAGCGTTCAATCTGAACCTGGTGGCAAATGCCGTTGCCCGGTTTTGAATAATAAACGCCATGTTTTTTGGCCACGCTCTGAATATAGCGGTGATCATCCATGTTTTCCGGGCCTTCTTGGAGCATGTTGTGATCAATATAGGCCAAGGATTTTTTGGTTTTAACCCGGGGCACCTCCATGGCTTCAAACTGTAAATAGGCCATTGTTCCGGTGGAGTCCTGAGTCAGGGTCTGATCAATTCGAATTCCAATTTCTTCACCTTTGATCATTTCTCCCACTACAAGGTGCGCCGCAATAATCTTTTCTGTTAACGTTTTTCCCATTTAATTTACTATTTCCTTTCCATACTGCTATTTTCTGAATTTTTCGGTGTGATGTGCTTGTTCTAAACGATCAATTTTTATTATACCATCTTTTTTTCCAACTTTCC